>NCDW01000076.1 GCA_002280395.1 Flavobacteriales bacterium 32-35-8 | reverse complement strand
TTTAAAGCGGACTTGACTTTAAAGATGTAGATTGGAATAGAGTTTGACCACTTCCCGAATTTTCTCGGGAATGAGTGGGCAAGTGGAATGGAAATCGGAATCTTTGAAGTTGTGTCCAAGACCTTTTTTGAGTGAAGCTCTTTTTCCGAAATGAAGCTTTTTCGCGAAATGCAGGGAAATGGGCTGAATGGGTTTATGAATTTGATAGCATAAAAAAAACCTCCCTACCAGAGTAAGAAGATGTTTTTGTTACCATTTTGAACCGATTATTTATTTAAAATATGCCTTTTAACTATAGTTCCTAAATCTTTCTCCGAAAACCATATATCCTCTGGATGAAGATGAAGGACAGGTGCCTGTTCGCATTTATTGTTGCAGTCCATATCGTCAACCTCAATTTTATCTTTCAGTTTATATTTCTTTATATAGTAATCTAAAAGTTTTCCTTTTTTCTTACGACAATTGACTCCATCACATCGATAAATTACTGGCTTACTATTTTTAGATTCTTCCATAATGTTATTGTTTATTGTGAATATTTTTAGGTCTCAAAAAAACAACCACCAATACCAATAATACTATTGTTATGATGCCACCATACAAAAAACTTTGATTTGGGAATGTCGTTCCCAAAAATCCTGCCAACGGATACGCAAATGCCCACCAGAGATGTGAAAACGCAAAATGAGAACCATACACTTTACCTTGTTCTTCAATGGGTACTGTTTCTCCGATAAGTGTTTCGGATGGAATTTCCGCAAGGCTTTGACCAAGTCCCGCAATAATCCATACAATGAATAACATTGAAAAATCGAGATAATTGGCAAAACTTATAGCGACCCCTAAAATCAGAGCTCCAATAATGAGAGAGATGCGTCTTGATTTGGATTTATCAATTGCTCCAGAAACAAATGCTGCTACCATTGCGCCAATAGCGAAAGCTGCCATTATGATTCCATAATCTTTATCTGTAAGTTCCAATCCACCTTTGACCAGTACGATGGTATTGACCAAAATAAGTGCGCCAGCAACCGCAGAAACGAATTCAATGAATAATGCAAAGCGCACGTATTGATTGGAAAATAGTAGTCTAATACCCTTTAAAACATCTTGCCAAGTGGTTGGCTTTATCTTACCCTCGATTTCGTCTGGAACAACATCCAACTTACTTTTAGGAAGGCTTAACAATAAAATACCTGCGATAACAAATGTAGCAGCATCGACAAAAAATATTTCCCTTGCACCCAGCCAGATAGCTAAAATTCCTGCCAATCCGGGGCCCAACACACCTAATAGCTGATACGTGGCTGCCGATAAACCTATGGCTTGACGGTATATGGATTTATCTACAATCTGCGGAATGATAGACCGGTAGGTCGGACTAAAAAATGCATTGAAAACATTCATCAGAAAAATGAGGACATAAATTTGCCATTCTTCAGTCACAAAAGGCAGACAACCTACTATAACCATTCTGATAAAATGTGTGGTGTAGAGTATTTTCTTTCGGCTAATCCTATCTGCCAAGACGCCTGCAAAAGGCGAAAATATAATGAAGGCTGTAACTCGTAAAGTAAGAGCTGTTGCCAATATGACCGCAGCCCTTTCTTCGCCGAACTGATATGCCAAAAGAGCCAACCCGACCCAAGTAAAGGCATCGCCCAATAAACTTATGGTCTGTGCCAAATAAAGTTTTGCGAATAAACGGTTACGTAACGCTTGGAATGGTTCTAATAGTTTTGACAGTTTCATTTATTTGTTTAAATCAATTAAGTTTAAAATATAATTTGTGCCTGACAATGGAGGGTGGCTATTAATTATTAGGGAAGTAGAATTACCCTCCATTACAGGACTTAAAAATTATAAGATATACTGCCCTTTCAACCTGAAATTGACCACTACATCTTCACTGCTCATATTCCTAAAAAACCAGCCGTGTTTACCTTCATAAGGGGCTAAAAAAGTGCCCACCATATTGTTGGAATTTGAAATCGTATAACTTTCAAAATAAACTTCCTTTACCTCTTTTTCTTGTTTCACCTCACCGTGAAAATCAAAGTATAGAACTTCGTTATTGGTTGTTGTCCATTCATATTTCATTGTTCCGTATTTGAGCATATTTATTTTAAATTCTATGCCTTTTCCAGCCGGAACTATCACTGTAGTTTTATCCTCGCGAGTGGCTAATTGGTCTTCGGGTGCGGGATTATCAGCTTCTACGGGTCGAGCGACATCGGGTCCTGACCCAGCTTTTTCGAGCTTAATTAGGGGTAGATTAGATGTTGAGACCATCATTCCCAAATCATCAGTTTGATTACTTTCAGGCACATAGAGTTTGCTAAACCCTAAAAGTTTACCTGCTCCTGTTGGGTCTATCCCATATTCCGCAGGTAATACTGCTACAACTAATAGAAGTGCTCCAACAACTAATGCTATGATGGTTGCCTTTATAATTTTACTTTTTTCCAAAATTGGATGTTTCATTTCTGACATAATATTTTTTTTTAAGATGTAAAATAGCCTGTTAATTGGAAGCCAAGCAATAAAAACCCTGCTGCCATAAGTGCTGTATTTGTAATTGTTGAAAATTTCATAAAACTGGGTTGTCTTCTCCAAATTGTAATAAGGATTAACACAACCGCCAAAGCAATAAATTGTCCTATTTCTACACCTATATTGAAACCAATTAGGTTAGTAAAAAGGCCTTCTTTATCAAATTTGAATTCTTGCAGTTTACTGGCAAGACCAAAACCGTGAAACAGACCGAATATCAAAACTGCTGCTTTTGTATTCGGTTGTTTGCCAAAGAAACGTTTGAAACCTCCCAAATTGTCGAATCCCTTATATACAATTGAGAGCGCAATGATAGCATCTATTAAGAATGCATTAATATTAATATCGGCTAAAACGCCTAATAACAACGTGGTACTATGACCAATGGTAAAAAAGCTAACATATAAAAGCACTTCTTTCGGTTTATACAGGAAGAAAATAACGCCGACCAAAAATAACAGATGGTCATAACCTGTAATCATATGTTTAGCTCCTATATAAAGAAAGGGGCCGAATGCCACGCCACTGTTTCCTAATAAAAATGTTTGTGTGTCTTCATCTACTCCGTGAGCATACGCCATTGAACCAAATGCTCCACATAGAAAAAGAATGAGAAAGGCATATATTTTTTTGATTTTCATAGTTTAATTATTTAAATCCCATTGCACATTGCTGCACAATGGGACTTTGATTATTAATGGGCGTGCCCGTGGGATTTGACTTGTTGGATGCTGTCCAATCTGCGATTTTCTTCCCTTACCATTTTCAAGCTATCTTCTCTTTGGCTCATTTCTTCTGGGCTTAAGGTTGTTTCAGTATTTTGAGTTTCTACGTCCTTATTTTTATTGGTTTCTCTGCAAGATGCTAATAGCGTTAAGCTAATGATTGCGATAAAAAGTACTTTTTTCATAATGTTTAATTTATATTGTTATTGATTTTTAAATTATTCTTCCTCTTCAGAATTTCTTAATGCAGACAAGATGGAATATGCGTTTTTAACAACAGGTTTAAAATTTTGAACAGTAGCACCATCAGCAAATGTTATAGCCGTGTACCCTTCCTGCTCAATTCCTTTTTTAACCTGTTCTAATTTGAATGTATAACCACCTTCGGTTTCTTCGGTTTGAAGAACTACAAAATCTTTTCCTTCATATTGAACAATAGCTTCTGAAGGGATTGCATTTTGCTTATTTGTACCGCTTTCTACCCAAGCCTTTACGTACATTCCTGGTAAAAGCCCTTTTTCGTTCTCTTTATTTATGTGGCAATGAACTGGCGTCATACGGTCACTACCAGTCGCTTTTCCGATTAAGAAAACCTCTGCAGTACGATTGAAGGTATTGTCATCGGAAAGCGAAAATTTAACAGTTTGGCCAATCTCCAGCTTTTCTAAATCTCTCTCAAAGGCATTCAAAGCCAAATGAATATCGTTTAAATCGACCAGTTCAAATAAAACATCCTGTGGGGAAACATAATCACCGATATTTACATTACTCGCTTTTATAAAACCTGAAATTGGCGCATAAAGATTTGCTGTTCGCGTTATATTTCCATTTTGGACAGAACTTCTACTTATTCCCGCAAGGGCAAGTTGCTGTTCGTATGCCTTCACTCTACCTTGTGTTATTTTATAATCAGAAGAAACCTGCTGAAATGTTTTTGCAGAATTGATGTCCTCCTCTCTCAATTTCTTTTGTCTGTTAAATTCTTCTTCAAGAAATTGTAGTCTGCTTAAACTTTCCAAATAACCCTGTTGGATTTGGATAAATTCAGGGTTCTCAATGGTTGCCAAGACTTGCCCTTTTTTAATTGCTTCACCGGGCAATCTCCCAGCAGTTTTTAAATAACCTCCTAAAGGTGCAGATACAGAAGCCATACTTTCAGGCTCTACGTCTATTGTCCCATTTAGTTTTATGATGTTACTTAAATTCCGCATTTCAATCGCACCGGTTTCAATTCCTGCAAGATTGTATTGGTCTTTGGTAAACGTGATTTGTTTGGTTCCAGTTGCAACTGGTTGTTCTTCTTTCATCGAACTTTCTTCGGAAGATTCCGCTTTTTCGGAATCCTTATTGCCACAAGCCACCATCAAAAGAGTGGATAAAATGAGAAGCGAAATTTTTGTATTGAATTTAATTTTCATCTTTTTTATGTTTTAATGTGATATCATAAGATTTTTATAAGCCCAATAAGGCTTCTATGACTATGATAGACTGGTTATATTGATATAGTGTGTTTAAATACTCTGTTTGAATACTGTTCGCCAAAGTGAGATTTTGCAAGTATTGCGTATAGGAAACATCACCGCTTTTAAAGCTCTTTTCCGAATTATCAATAATAAGTTCCGCTTGTGGCAGGGCTTCATTTTGATAGTAATCTAAAGTACCTTGCAGTTTGTAATATTCTTGCAATAAATTTTGTAATTCCCCTTGCAATTGGGTTTGGTTCAACTCAATTTGAGATTGGGCAATATCCTCTTCGATTTTGGCCGCCTGAATTTTGGCTCGATGTCCACCAGGAAAAATTGGAATTGCAACCCCTACTTGAAAGTAGGAAAATCGGTCATTGTCACTAAAATTTTGGTTTGCTATACCGCTATTTTGAGCCCCAATAAATGTTTGGCTATTATAACCGAACATAATATCGGGTAACACTTTATTCCTTTCTACATTGGTCTCCCTTTTCCTTACTTCCAACTGTTGTTTCAGATAAACGTAAAACGGGCTTTGCTCCACAGACTGGCTTTCAATATCCAAATCTATCTCACGACGAACCAATTCACTATCTGTAATAGTAATCTCATCGTTTGTGTTCAAAACTACCTGAAGTTGCTTTTTGGCGATTCTCATATCAGCTTCGTTTTGTTGAAGCTTGTTTTTTATTTGCATCGATTGAGTTGCCGAGGTTACACTTTCCAATTTTGTGGATTCGCCAGATTCATAACGCATCGAACTTGAACGGTTGAGATTGCCATATAGACTATCTTGACGCTGCAACAATTGTTTATTCTGCATTAAAAACACAACTCTGGAATAGGCAGCTTTTACATCCGCAATCAGGTCATTTTCTTCTATAACCTTTAGTTGTTCACTGCTACTAACTCTTGCTTTTGCGAGCTTAAACTGACTGGTATAAACTGTTGGAAAATTAATACGCTGCGTAACTCCGTATTGGTTATCCTTTACCGTAGGCGTATTAAATTCGCCATTTTGATATGAAAATTCTGTTCTGGGAATAGTTATAGCACCGTATTTTCCTTTTTCTTCAACCTCTATTTCATATTGAGCGATTTTAATACGGTTATTGTTCTGAAGTGCCATTTCAATAGCCTGCTGCAATGTAATTTCACGTTCTTGCAGCATACTTGTTTCTTGTGCTTGAAGTTGCATTGCTGGAAAGAATAGACCGCCAATCACGATTAAAGTAGTGGCTATTTTTTTTCTTCCTAAATTCAATTTTACTTTTCCTTCCGTAAAATAGATATACAAGACTGGCAAGACAATAAGCGTTAATGCAGTCGCCGTAATCAATCCTCCAATAACAACGGTAGCCAATGGGCGCTGTACCTCTGCACCTGATGAATTTGACAATGCCATAGGTAAAAAACCTAAAGCAGCTACGGTAGCTGTCATTAACACAGGTCTCAATCTCACACGAGTTCCTTTAATGACGCGTTCATAAATATCGCTTACACCTTCTTTATCAAGCCTGTTGAATTCTGCCACCAGTACGATTCCATTTAGAACGGCCACACCAAATAGGGCAATAAATCCAATTCCAGCTGAAATACTGAAAGGTAAGTCTCTTATGATTAGTGCAAAAACACCACCAATGGCTGATAAAGGGATTGCCGTAAAAATGAGCAAACTTTGTTTCATTGAACCAAAAGTGAAATAAAGCAGCACCAAAATCAGCAACAAAGCGACAGGTAAAGCAATCATTAAACGTTGATTAGCTTCTTGCAAGTTCTGAAATTGACCGCCATAAGTTACATAGTAACCTGCTGGCATATCGACCTTCGAATTCATAATTTGCTTAATGTCCTCAATAATACTTTGTACATCCCTGTCACGTACATTGAAGCCAACAATAATTCGACGCTTTGCATTGTCACGCTGAATTTGCACAGGACCTGGTTCAAATGAAATGTTCGCCACCTGACTTAATGGAATTTGATTTCCCTGTGGTGTACTCACATACAAATTTTGTACATCGGTAATATCGGTTCGATAGTTCTTGTCCAACCGCACAACAAGGTCAAATCTACGTTCCCCTTCATAAACAAGTCCTGCCGAAGTACCCGCAAACGCAGTTTCGATAGCATTGTTTACATCCTCGATGTTCATTCCGTATTGAGAAATCTTATCACGGTTCATTTGGATATTAATCTGTGGTAGTCCAGTCACTTCTTCAACATATAAATCTTCAACTCCTTCTACCGATTTTATTTTGCTCCCAACATTACCAGCCAAATCTGAAAGTACATTGAGGTCTTCGCCATAAATTTTTATTACAACATCTTGTTTTGCTCCTGTCAAAAGCTCGTTGAAACGCATTTGTATGGGTTGTTGAAAACTAAAAGTAGCATTCGGGATAATGGAAAGGGATTCTTTCATCACTGCTGCCAGTTCTTCTCTTCCGCTAGCTTTTGTCCATTCCGCTTTTGGACTTAAAATAACCATCATATCTCCTGCTTCAATAGGCATAGGGTCTGTTGGTATTTCCCCTGAACCAATCTTGTTTACAACTTGCTTCACTTCATCTGGATATTCACGTAATAATATGGTCTGCGCCTTTTGAGAAACATCAATCATCTGGTCGATGGAACTTCCTACAGGGACTCGTGTTTCAACCGCAAAATCCCCTTCGTCTAATTGGGGAATAAACTCACCACCCATATTGGCAAAAACTATTAGTGTTATAACAAAAAATCCTATTGCCAATCCAAGTACCAATAGTTTTGTGCGCAAGGCAGCTTCTAAAATAGGTTGGTACATACGCTGAAAGAAATCCATCATTTTATCGGAAAAATTCCGTTTATGTTCCGTTTTGCGACCCAGTGCAAGGGCAGACATCATTGGAACATAGGTAAGCGATAATATCAATGCTCCAAGAATAGCGAACATTACCGTTTGTGCCATTGGATGGAACATTTTTCCTGCAACCCCGCTCAAAGCCAGAATAGGCACGTAAACAATTAATATAATGATTTGTCCAAAAGCAGCGGAATTCATCATTTTCCCAGCAGATAATTTTACCTCGGAATCCATTTGTTTAGATGTTAGCTTTTCAACGCCTGCGTACTTCTTTTTACTGGTATGAATTCCAAACATTACAGATTCAACAACTATTACCGCCCCATCTACAATAAGACCAAAATCTATGGCACCCAAACTCATTAGGTTTCCAGATACCCCAAAGAGGTTCATCATCGCGATTGCGAAAAGCATTGAGAGCGGAATGACCGAAGCCACTATCAAACCACCTCTTAAATTTCCAAGAAAGAGGATTAGTACAAAAATTACTATCAAAGCACCTTCCGTAAGATTAGTTGTTACAGTCCCTATTGCACGGTCCACCAAACCTTTCCTATCCAGATAGGGCTCAATGGTTACGCCTTCGGGTAAAGTTTCTTTAATCTGTTCAATTTTAGCTTTTACATCATTGATAACTGCGGAAGAGTTTGCTCCCTTTAGCATCATTACAATTCCTGTAACAACTTCGCCTTCTCCATTTCGCGTAGCCGCTCCATAGCGCACGCCGTGACCAAATTGTACTTTGGCAACATCCCTTACAAGTACTGGTGTTCCGTTATTAACTTTAACAGCTATTTTTTCCAATTCTTGTAAATTGTTCACAAGTCCTTCGCTCCGAATAAAATAGGCATTAGGACCTTTATCTATATAAGCGCCACCCGTGTTTTGATTGTTTTTTTCCAGAGCGGTAAAAATATCTTCAATAGTAACATTCATACTTTGAAGTTTATTGCAACACCTGGTGTTCCTAATAGTTGTCTTTTGATAATCCAATCCTGTATAGTTCTTAATTCGGTGGCATCATATTTATCTTCATATCCTTTTTCGGTATGAATTACATATTGATAAATTTCACCCAATCCAGTAGTTACAGGTCCCATTTCGGGTTTTCCTATCGCTTCAGGAATATCTTTGGCAGCTACTGACAAGCGTTCTTGAACTTGTTGCCTAGCCCAATATAAATCGACACTTTCTTCAAAAACAATGGTTACTATGGAAAGCCCGAATCGGGAAAAGGAACGCATCTCCTTAATACCAGGAATACTAACCATTGTTTGTTCTACTGGAAACGTAACTAATTGTTCTACTTCTTGTGCCGCTAAAGTGGGTGATATGGTAATAACCATAACTTGATTGTCTGTGATGTCTGGAACTGCATCAATGGGTAGCTGTGTTAGCGAATATGTGCCCCATCCAATTAGAGCCAGCGTAAATAATCCGATAACAAGTTTATTGTTTATCGAAAATGCAATGATTTTGTCTAACATTATGTTTAAATATTTTAAGTCGTAAATAATAAAGATGAAAATACCATACAGGTTATCTATGGATTTGAGTTATACAAAACCAAGGATTAATTCTTAAAAAATAAATATGGTAAAAT
>NCDW01000075.1 GCA_002280395.1 Flavobacteriales bacterium 32-35-8 | reverse complement strand
GAGAGTATCCTAGAAAACTAAATAGCACAAAAAATAGCGATATATGTTTTTTCATAAATGTCATTTTGGTTGAAATCAACACTGATTTTTTTAAAAATTCGGACAAGCCTAAATTAGGCATTTTTTTAACTCCATGCGTATATATTAACACTTTTGTAAAGAACTGCTTTTATGTATTTTATGCGAATTTAAATATACTATGCATTAACTTTTTGAGACGATGATCTAACAATAAGCGCCGCTGGAAGAATCAATTTATTTAATGATACCTTTTCATTAGGGGAATCCAACCGTTTTAAAAGTGTTTCGGCTGCTACTTTTCCAATTTGTTCGCTATGTTGTTCAACCGACGTAATGGACGGTGTTACTAATGAGGTGAATGGTTCATTGGTAAAACCAACCAAGGCAATATCTTTTGGGACGTCTATATGGTTTTCCTGCAATATTTGAAGTGCTCCCAACGCTGCATAATCTCCAGCTGCATAAACGGCATCAGGTCTGTCTTTTAGTTCTAAAAGCTGTTTCATAATGCGTCTCCCATCTTCAATGCCCAAATTGCTTTCTATGATTAAAGATTCTTCTATGGGCAATCCAAATTTCCCTAAGGCATCTCTATAGCCTCTAATCCGGTTTTTATAAATTCTGGTATGACTGAAACCCGCAATGTGGGCTATTCTTTTGCAACCTTGTTCAACAAGATGTTCAATAACCATATGGCTGCTTAAATAATCGTCAATACCCACGTAATCTACATTTAAATCGTTTTCACCTCTGTCAAATAAAATTAGTGGAATGCCTTTAGATTTGATTTTCTCATAATAATCCAATTTAATGGTTTCATTCGCCATGGAAGCAATAATGCCATCTACTTGGGTATACAACAAGGCATCAATACTTTTACATTCTTTTTTATAAGATTCGTTGGATTGTGCTATAATTACATTATAACCTTTTTCATTTAAAACTTCTTCAATTTTTTCTATTATGGAAGAAAAAAAATGGCTGTTGGCTTTTGGTATGATCACCCCAACCAAATTGCTTTTTCCTTTTCTTAAAGCACTCGCCAAATGGTTAGGTTGGTAGTTTAAGTTTTGGGCTATTTGCAAAACGGCTGTTTTGGTTTTATCACTTATTCGGGGATGGTTGCTTAATGCTTTTGAAACCGCCGAAGGTGTAATGCCCAATACATTAGCAATATCTTTTATGGTCGTTTTTTTTTTGGCAGCCAATTTTTGTATATATTTGTTTCAACGTTTGAACAAAAGTAAACATTTTTGTTAAAATAGGAATTTTATCTAAGATTATAATACATCCAACTTTAAGATTTAAAATGTGTTGTCCTTAAATAAATGCTTTTGAAGAGTAATTTGGAAATATGTTCAAACGATTGACTAAAAATAAATAATCAATAAATAATAATCAATAAAAAATATTTAATGAGTAGAGTTGTAACATTTGGAGAAATCATGCTGAGATTAGCTCCTCAAGGATTTTTGAGATTTTCTCAGGCAGATAATTTTGAGGTTGTTTACGGTGGAGGAGAATCTAACGTAGCGGTTTCATTAGCGAATTATGGCATTTCAGTAGATTTTGTAACCCGATTGCCAAAAAACGATATTGGTCAATGTGCCATGATGGAATTGCGTAAAAGAGGTGTTGGCGTTGATAAAATTGTTTGGGGTGGCGAGCGTTTAGGGATTTACTTTTTGGAAACTGGAGCGGTATCTAGAGGCAGTAAAGTGGTGTACGATAGGTCGCATTCTGCCATGTCCGAAATCCAACCAGGCATGGTGAATTGGGAAGAGGTGTTTGAAGGCGTGGAATGGTTTCACTGGACTGGGATTACTCCAGCTATTTCACAAAGTTCGGCGGAGGCATGTTTGGAGGCGGTTAAAGTAGCCAGTAAGTTGGGTATTACCATTTCAACAGACTTAAATTATAGAGCAAAACTTTGGAAATATGGTGGTGATCGTGAAGCTATCATGACTGAATTAACATCCTATTGCGATATTATTTTAGGAAATGAAGAAGATGCAGAAATGCACTTCGGCATCAAACCAGAAGGTTTGGATGTTCAAACACACGGGCATGATGTAAAAGCGGAAGCTTTTTTATCTGTTTGCCAACAAATGATGAAAAAATTCCCAAGAGCTAAAAAAGTGATTACCACGTTGAGAGGTTCTATTTCTGCCTCACACAATACCTGGGCGGGTGTTTTATATGATGGTAAAAAAATGTATGAAACCCGTCAGTATCAAATCACCGATATCGTTGATCGCGTAGGTGGTGGTGATAGTTTTATGGGCGGATTGATTTATGGGTTGTTAACGTATCCAGACAACGACCAAAATGCCTTGGATTTTGCAGTAGCAGCATCCTGTTTAAAACATACCATTAAAGGCGATGCCAATTTGGTAACGGTTGAAGAAGTCACAAAATTAATGGGCGGCGATGCCTCTGGTAGAGTAGCAAGAT
The DNA here is from genome assembly GCA_002280395.1 of Flavobacteriales bacterium 32-35-8. Lineage (GTDB taxonomy): Bacteria > Bacteroidota > Bacteroidia > Flavobacteriales > Flavobacteriaceae > Confluentibacter. The sequence goes on along the minus strand of NCDW01000075.1, from coordinate 6,444 downwards.
AGATAAATGTTAGTTGTTAAGTCGTTTGTCGTTAAGTCGATAACATTTAACGATTTAACAGCTAAACAACAAACAACTTAACACATAGGAAATGGCACAATTTACAAGATTAGAAGTAGCACAAGCTATGAAAAATACAGGTATGATTCCTTTGTTTTTTCATAATGATATAGAATTAAGCAAAAAAGTATTAAAGGCTTGTTATGATGGCGGCGCTAGATTGATGGAGTTTACGGCACGTGGCGATTTTGCTCATGAGGTTTTTGGCGAATTAACAAAATATGCGATTAAAGAACTTCCGGGAATGATTATGGGCGTTGGTTCTGTTACCGATGCAGCAGCAGCTTCTTTATACATGGCATTAGGCGCAAATTTTGTTGTAACGCCTGTATTAAGGGAAGATATTGCAATTGTTTGCAATAGAAGAAAAGTATTGTGGTCTCCAGGCTGTGGCTCTGTAACCGAAATTGCCAGAGCAGAAGAATTGGGTTGCGAAATAGTAAAATTATTCCCAGGGGATTTATATGGGCCTAATTTTGTAAAAGGCATTAAAGGACCGCAACCATGGACTAGCATTATGCCTACAGGCGGCGTATCTCCAACCAAAGAGAATCTAAAAGGATGGTTTGATGCGGGCGTAACCTGTGTGGGAATGGGTTCTCAATTAATATCAAAAGATATCATAGCAAATAAGGATTATGCTAAATTGGAGCAAGATGTGAAAGATGCTTTGGATATTATAAAATCTGTTAGAAAGTAAAACAAACAGTAAATAGCAGCTAAACAAAAAAGCTTAGATTTTAAAAATCTAAGCTTTTTTGTTTAAATATAACACATATGATTAAAGAGATACCCCTCTGCGCCAAGGAATAAAATCATTCTGATTTAATAATTTGGCTTTGGTTTGTATGTTTCCGCTGGCGACATCAATAATAAATTCGAGCATGTCATCTGCCATGTCTTCAATGGTTTTTTCACCACGAATCACAGCACCTGTTTCTATATCAATAATATCTGGCATCCTTTCTGCCAATTCGGTATTGGAAGACACTTTAATAATCGGGGCTATGGGGTTGCCAGTCGGAGTTCCTAAACCCGTAGTAAACAATACCACATTCGCTCCAGAACCTACCATGGCAGTGGTGCTTTCAACGTCATTCCCTGGTGTGCACAATAAATTAAGTCCGGGTTTGGTGATATATTCTCCATAATCCAAAACATCTTGTACTGGCGATGTGCCTCCTTTTTTAGCGGCTCCGGCGGATTTCATGGCATCGGTAATCAAGCCATCTTTTATATTTCCGGGAGACGGATTCATATCAAATCCGGAACCAGCATCCACAACGGTTTTTTCGTAAGCTTTCATCAATTTTAAAAACTTTTCACCGTCTTCATCATTCACACATCTGTTTACCAATTCTTGTTCCACGCCACATAATTCCGGGAATTCAGATAGAATAGCGGTGCCGTTTAAAGCGGCTAACATATCTGAAACCGCTCCCAAAGTTGGGTTTGCTGAAATTCCTGAAAACCCATCAGAGCCGCCACATTCCAATCCAACCCGTAATTTCGAAAGAGGGGCGGGAGTACGTTTAATATCATTGGCTTTTTTAATGGCCTCAAAAGATTCTTTTACTATGGTAGTTAACATATTATCAATGGTTCCCATTTGTTGCTGTTCAAAAATAAGAACGGGTTTGTTTAGGTTCGGATTGATGGCATTCAATGCATCTTTAAAAACACTTATTTGAAGGTTTTGGCAGCCTAAACTCAAAACCGTTGCACCAGCCACATTGGGGTTATTTACATAACCAGCCAGTAGTTTTGCTAAGCTTTCAGAATCTTGCCTGATGGCGCCACAGCCGCCCGGATGCGTCACGAATTTGACGTCAATATTGTCAAAAACGTTTACAGAATCATTGTTAACTAAAGTCTCTTCGTCTCGATTAGTTACCAAAGAGCGAAGCAACATTTGATAAGGGTTGGCTTTTTGTTTTAAAAGTTCTTTTTCAAAAACGTCTTTTAAAATTTCTATATTTCTGTTTTCACAAAAAACCAACGGAAAAAATAACCAGACATTTTCGGTGCCAACTTGTCCGTCTTCCCTGTGATAACCCATAAAAGTTCTGTCTTTCCATTTATCAACATTTGGTGGTGTCCAACTAAAAGTTTCGGTTCTACCAAATACTTTTTCACTTTGGTGCTTTACATTTTCGGTAGTTAATACATCGCCTTTTTTAATGATATTATTAGCACTCCCCACCAAAACGCCATACATGATGATTCTAGCTCCGGCTTCAAAAGTTTGCAATGCAATTTTGTGCTTGGCTTTGGTGTCGGATAATATGTTTATTGCTTCTCCTTCAAAAGACACGACATCACCTGCTTTTAAATTTACCAATGCTACGGCTACATTATCGGCAGGATGGACTTTTATGAGTTTTTTTTGCATGTTTAAAAGGTGTTATTGTCTTTTATAAATTTAGAACTTTTTACTGTAATTAATATATCCAGTTTCAATGCCATGAGCATCCATTTCTTTCAGCGCTAAAGCAATAGCTTCGGTTAGATTATCGACTTTAGTTAAGTCTTCTCCCCAATAGTCGGAAATGCTTAATGCATTTTTGGCTATTTGTAAATAATCGTTCGATTTCCAGATTTCTGAAAATTTGGCAACTATATCTTCGCTGTCTTGAACTGGCAATGGTTTTCCGTTCCATGAGCCTTTGTAGAAACGGATTAAAGCCGCAAAAGCAAAGGTTAGGTTAGTCGGTAATTTTTTATGGATTTTTACATATCCCAATAAACTTGGCAATACCCTAACCGTAAACTTAGATATGGAGTTTAATGCAATGCTCGATAAGTTATGAATGATAAATGGATTTCTAAAACGATCGAATACCTCGTCGGCAAAACTATTAAGTTCTGCTTTATCCATATCCAACGTATCAATAATTTCATTAAAAACAGCTTTGTTTATAAGCTCACTTGTGAAGGCATTATCAACCGATTGTTTAACGGTTTTATTTCCGTAAAGAATGGAAAAAGGTACCATAGCGGTATGTGCACCATTTAAAATCCGAACTTTTCTGGTACGGTACGGTTGCATATCATCAACAATTTTAACGTCTAAATTAGTTTTGTTGAAAGGCAATTTAGCTTTTAAATCGGCACCACCTTCAATCACCCAAAGGAAAAACGCTTCGGCTGCGACGATTAAATTATCTTGATAATCTAACTGACTATTATATGTTTCAATCTCATCTTTTGGGTAACCAGGTACAATTCTGTCCACCATAGTGTTATGGAAAAAGTTGCTTTCCAATATCCAAGTTTTGAAATTGTTTCCTAAATTCCAATCGTCTATATATTTTAAAATGATGTCTTTTAAAGTTTCAGCATTGTGATTGATGAGTTCGCAAGGAATGATGGTTATACCTTTATTGGCATCACCATTAAAATGTTTAAACCGTTCGTGTAAAAGCAGGGTTAATTTAGCTGGAAATGAACTAGGTGGTTGCATATTCGGCGTATCTGAACTTACATAGGCAATCCCAGCCTCCGTGGTGTTTGAAATGATAAATTCTAATGACGCTTCTTTAGCCAAACTTAAATAATCATTAAAATTAGTATACGGGTCTACTGCCTTTACAATATTGGAAATAAGTTCAATATCTTGAATTTCCTCACCTTTTTTAACGCCTTTCATAAATAAGGTGTACAGACCATCTTGATCATTTAGCATCGTTACCAAACCTTTATCTATGGGTTGTACCACGGCGATGCCTGCATTGAAATTGGTGACTTTATTTAATTCCTGAAACGCATATCCAACAAAAGCCCTTAAAAAATTGCCTTCACCAAATTGTACTATTTTTATGGGGAGGTGAGATTCTAGGCCAAGATTTTTTCTGTTTAATTTTTTAATTGTTATCATATTAATATTTACGGATAAATAAATTATTTATTTACAAATCTGTTATTGGGCTGTATTTTGGAACTAAAGTTTTCATCCCTATCCAACCTATTAAGTAACAAACGGCACATATTGAAAAAACGATAAAATATCCAGCTTCAATGCCTTGAAATCCCATGAACGACATATTTGTAGATTGACTAAAATCGAATAAAAGTCCGGAACTTTTATTAATAATTGTTGCACCTAATCCGCCAGCTAACCCTCCAATACCTGTAACCGTAGCAATTGATTTTTTAGGAAACATATCACTAACTGTTGTAAAAATATTGGCAGACCAAGCTTGGTGTGCAGCACCGGCAATTCCAATAATTATTACAGGAATCCAATAGGTATAATGCCCTAAAGGTTGTGCAATTAAGGCTAGCAATGGGAAAAATGCAAAAATTAACATGGCTTTCATTCTTCCTTCATAAGGGTTCATTCCTTTATTATCTACAAAATAAGTAGGCAACCATCCCCCTATAATTGACAGCAATGTTAGGAGATATAAAACAAATAATGGCAGGGCAGCTTCGGTTGAATCCATTCCATAAACCGAACTTAAATAAGCTGGTGTCCAGAATAAGAAAAACCACCAAACGCCATCAGTCATGAATTTACCAAAGGCAAATGCCCAAGTTTGTTTATATTTAAAACAGTCTATTAAAGAAACTTTTTTATCGCTTTCTGGAACATAACCCACAATTTTACTATCTGAAATGATGTCTTGCTGAATATATTCCAATTCGGCAGCATTTACTTTTGAATGTTTTTCCGGTTTTTCATACATAAATATCCAAAAACCCATCCATATAAAACCCAATGCCCCAATAATTATAAAAGACATTTCCCAACCATATGCTTTTGCAATAAAAGGAATTGTAATTGGTGCAGCTAATGCCCCAACAGTTGCTCCTGCATTAAAAATACTTGTAGAAAAAGCGCGGTCTTTCTTAGGGAAATATTCAGCTGTAGTCTTGATTGCCGCTGGAAAATTTCCAGCCTCCCCTAAAGCCAAAACGAAACGAGCAAAAATAAATAGCGTAACACTAACCGAAATTACTAACCCCGTATCATTAATAGTGCTAATAATATCTTTGGCCCCTTCAAAACCAACAAACCAATTTCCGGTTATATAGCCTGATGTTGCAATACCAGCAAAGGCATGTAAACAGGCTCCAACAGACCAAACCCCAATGGCCCACAGAAACCCTTTTTTGGTATCCATAATATCTACAAAACGACCGGCAAACAATAAGGAAACAGCATAAAAAATAGAGAATAAGGCCGTTATATTTCCGTAATCATTGTTTGTCCAATGAAACTCGGGAGCAATAAAATCTTTCCATGTTAAAGAAAGCACTTGCCTATCTAAATAATTTATGGCTGTTGCGGTGAATAGAAGACCGCAGATGCTCCATCTAAACTTTGTTGCTTTTATTTTATTCATAATTAGTTAATTATCTTGGTGTTAGTTGGTATGTATAAATTATAAATCGAAATATGCTTTAGCGTTATTATAACTAATGTCTGAAACCAATTTGCCAATCCATTCCATATCATTTGGCAATTCCCCTTTCTTTATCTCTTCACCTAAAAGATTACAAAGAATACGTCTAAAATATTCGTGCCTTGGGAACGATAAGAAACTGCGCGAATCTGTTAACATACCAATAAAACAACTTATTAATCCCATGCTGGAAAGTGTATTTATTTGTTTGGTCATGCCATCTTTTTGATCTAAAAACCACCAGCCTGAACCCCATTGTACTTTACCTTTTACGCTTCCGTCATTAAAGTTTCCAATCATGGTTGCCATGACTTCGTTATCGGCTGGGTTTAGGTTGTAAATGATAGTCTTGCACAGTTTGTCTTTACTATCTAATGAGTTTAAAAAGGCAGACAATTTTTGCGCTTGCGGATAATCACCAATAGAATCCCATCCTGTATCTGGACCTAGAATTTTTAGCATTCGGGTATTGTTATTTCTTAACGCTCCTAAATGGAATTGTTGTACCCATCCATATTCATGATATGTTTCACATAAAAACAATAGTAGGGCACTTTGGAATTTTGATGCTTCTTCGTCACTTATAAATTGATTGTCTCGTTTCTTTTTGAAGATGGTATTGATTTCATTTTCGGTGAAATTTTCATAGTACAAATGGCTTAATCCGTGGTCACTAATTCTACAGCCATTTTTATGGAAAAAGTCGATTCTGCTTTTTAGGGCATCGCACAAATCGGTGTAAGTATTAATAGCCGTGCCAACAACATTTTCCAGAGAATTTATATAATCATTATAACCATCGTTGGAAATTAGAATGGCTTTGTCAGGCCTGAATGCTGTACTGATTTTTATTGAAAAATCACTTTTAGCTAGTTGTTGATGGTATTTTAAATCATCCGTTGGGTCTTCTGTCGTACAAACAAATTCAACATTTGCTTTTTTTAGTAATTGTCGACAGGTGTAATCTCCAGAATGT
>NCDW01000310.1 GCA_002280395.1 Flavobacteriales bacterium 32-35-8 | reverse complement strand
TAAAAATTACTAACTACAATAATTTTTTTCAACTGAAAGGGGTTCTAGACAGAAACAGCGTTTATATATTTCAACAAGAATTCAAATATATTTTTGAAAAATGGACTAGCATCACTATTAGTATTGAAGGTATTGAAAGCATGGACAAATATGGCGTGAATGCGATGGCTGAGCTCCATAATCAAGCGATTATTAAAAACAAAAAGTTCGCCATTATAGGTAATGGCTGTGAAGATTTATACCATCATTTTAAATCGGAAGCCGCATAATCGAAAAGAAATTTCTCGACGCTTTCTGTCGAGGTTTCCGTTGAAATTGTCATTCCCGTGAAATCAAAAGATTCATGAATTCATTATTATGAATTATTAAACAATGAATAATCCGGGAATCCCAATTAAGAATTTCAATTTTAGATTAAAGTTCAAAACCGAACTAGAGAAATTCCTCTGAACTCGATGTTGAGTAGAGTTCATTTGAAAAATTCTTTATTTACAGCACATTTTTCTGTTGCTTAAAGAAAGCATCGGCTTGAAGCTGCATAAGTTCCCTGGCTTTTTTGCGCTTGTACGTGTATAATTCCTCTTCGTTTTCTATATCGGAGTAAATGCGGTCGTTGATGGCAAAATCCGTTTTGAGCATCGCTTCTCTTTGATTTTTATTTTGAAGCACATTTGATTTAATGGCAGTTTCTTCATCTTCCAATTTAAAATCGTAAGCACTTTTAGGGGATAAAAGTTTCGCGAAAATAGGCGAGGTTTCAATTGCTAAGAATAATAGAAAAATAAAGAACGACGGTAACCAAGGCAGTTCACCGAGTGCGTTGACACGTGCCATCAAGCCATCAAAATTATTAATGATGGGTTGTGTTTTTTGCACTTCAGTGTCGTAATTGTTTTTTAAATCGGATTTTTGAGCTTCAAAAGCGTCCATTTTTAATTTGTTATCTGCTTTTAATTGCTGTAATTCTGCCAACAAAGCATCATGCTTGTCGCGTTTTTCTTGATAAACAGGGCCTTTGCCCAATAGTTTGGTGCCTGCGGTTCCTTCGGCTTCTGCTATGTAGGTATTGTACAGCGTATTCACTTCAGCTTCTTTAGTAGCAATCTCTTGTTGAAGGGATTTAATATTATCATCCAAGCCCGTAATGGTTGGCGTGAATTGTTCCGCAATCTGGTTTTTATTGGCAAGCGTTAAGTCGTTTTTTTGTTCCAATAACACTTGATTGATTTCCTTTTCAAAAATTTTAAGTTCCAAAGGTTTTGAAATCACCACAGCAATAATAACAGCCAATATAATTCGAGGCGTCGCTTGAATGAATTCGTCCATGAAGTTGCCCGTTTTTTTAATGGTAGACACAATATAGCGGTCTAAATTAAAAATGAGAAATCCCCATATAAGTCCGAAAAATATGGACGAATACAGATTATCAAAAACCGTATAAAGCGCATAACTGGCCGCGATAAAAGCCATAACAGCTGTAAAGAAAACGGTGGCGCCTATGCCGGCATATTTATTTTGTTCGCCTTTAGAACAGCTTTCTAAAATATCGGTGTCTGCACCTGAGCAAATAATGAAGAATTGCTTTAACATAACGTTTGTGATTTGATTGATTGGTTATTAGAACGTTAAAGTATGCTAAATGTTACATAATGGATAAAAAAATAGCCAAGGTTGAGCTTGGCTGTGGGTTTATTTTTAAGATTATTAATTTTTTGCAGGTGGCGGTGGAGGCGGGGGCAACACATTCTCTTTTCCCAAAAGTTTTTGATACGAGTTATATAATTCCATAACCTCTTTATGCTGTTTTTTTAAATCATCAAGGTTTCCTTTTTTCTCTTTAAAATAACGTTGCATGGCCTCTCCATAAGTATTTGCTTTTTCCAAAAATTTTTTTCTGGCTTCCAATGATTCTTTTGTATGGTCATTGGTATCACTCGGAACTGGCGGTAG
>NCDW01000074.1 GCA_002280395.1 Flavobacteriales bacterium 32-35-8 | reverse complement strand
AGTTTTTATATATTTGCCCATAATTTTAATGAAACTAGCATATTAAGCATTTTTTATGCCCCTAAAAAATTGATTCTGGCGAGTTACATGTGAAAAACCCTCAAAAACCACATGAAAACATTTTGCATTCTCTCAGCATTCGCATTAGTAGGCACTTGTGCCACTACAAAATACACCACAAAAATCCAGAATCTTAAGGATAGCATTACTATTGTTGATAGTACTTTGGTTGTTAAGTATTCTAATACAATAACAGCAAAAGAGTTAAGCAAGGCACTCTACATAATTTCTTCAGATACGTTTGAAGGGCGAAAAACCGGTGAAAAAGGACAAAAATTAGCGACTCAATTTCTTAAAGATTATTACATCAAAGAAGAAATAGCATCGCCTTTTGGAGACTCCATATATTATCAAACCATTCCAGAATCTTTTTTCTCTAATAACATTAAAGCTTCAGAAAATGTTTTGGCCTATATTGAAGGTTCAGAAAAACCTAATGAATTAATCATTATCTCCGCGCATTTAGACCATCTAGGTATAGAAGAGACTGGAGAGATATTCAATGGCGCCGATGATAATGGCTCTGGAACAACGGCTATTATGGAAATTGCACAAGCCTTTCAAAAAGCAAAAAAAGACGGCCATGGCCCTAAGCGAAGTATCTTGTTTTTGCATCTTACTGCCGAAGAAATTGGCACGCAAGGGTCATTGTATTATACACAAAATCCCATATTTCATTTAGAAAATACTATTGCCAATCTTAATATTGACATGATTGGTCGGGTTGACAACATTCATAAAGAAGATAAAAATTATATCTATTTGATAGGCTCAGACAGACTTAGTAAAGAGTTGCACTATCTTTCTGAAAAAGTAAACAACACGTATTTTAATATCGATTTGGATTACAGATTCAATGCTGAGAATGATGAAAATCATTATTATTCCAGATCCGACCATTATAATTTTGCCTCACAGGGTATTCCCGTAATTTTTTATTTTAATGGAGAACACGCCGATTACCATAAAACGACCGATACTCCCGAAAAAATAGATTATCAATTATTACAAAATCGTACGCGTCTTATTTTTGCAACCACATGGCAACTGGCAAATCAACCCAATAGATTAGTCGTGGATACCAAAAACCAACTTCTATTAAATTAAAATATTACTTATATTTACGGCACTTACTTTTTATAAAAAATTCAAATGAAAAAATTAGTATTGCTGTTAAGCATCACAATTATGGTATGTAATTGTGGTACCTCCCAAAGTGTTAGTTCAAAATCAAAAAAGATCACTCCAAACGTTACCGATTTTGCTAACACCATAACTACCGAAGAATTAAAAACCATGTTATACACCTATGCTTCCGATGAATTTGAAGGTAGAAGAACAGGAGAACCCGGCCAAAAAAAAGCCGTCAATTTTATTAAAGACCATTATGTAAACTTAGGGATTCCTTCGCCTATTGCAGATGGAGATTATTTCCAAGAAATCCCAGAAGCATTTTTTAAAGGAAAAGCCAAAGCATCCGAAAATGTGCTTGCCTACATAAAAGGTTCTGAAAAACCAAATGAGGTACTTATCATTTCTGCGCATTTAGACCATGAGGGCGTTAAAAATGGTGAGGTTTATAATGGTGCTGATGATGATGGCTCTGGCACGGTTGCCATTTTAGCAATGGCGAAAGCATTTAAAAACGCCGTAGATAAAGGGTTAAGACCCAAACGAAGTATATTATTTTTACATGTTACAGGGGAAGAATTAGGCCTTTTTGGCTCGCAATATTATGCTGATGTGGATCCGGTATTTCCATTAGCGAATACGGTTGCCAATTTAAACATCGACATGATTGGGCGTATAGATGCGAAACATGAAGGCAATCCTAACTACGTTTATTTAATAGGTTCTAATAAATTAAGCACCGAACTACATGACTTATCGGAAGCTGTAAACAAAACGTATTCTAATATAGAATTAGACTACACCTACAATGATGATAACGACCCAAACCGTTTTTATTACCGATCGGACCATTACAATTTCGCAAAAAACAATATTCCCGTTATTTTTTACTTTAACGGTACCCATGCCGATTACCACAAACCAACCGATACACCCGATAAAATTGAATACGAGTTATTGGCAAAACGTACCCAATTGATTTTCTATACCGCTTGGGAAATAGCTAATAGAGAGGAGCGGATTAAGTTGGATTGAGAAATTATTTTAAATAAACATAAACAAAAAAAGCCTTTCAATTTCTTGAAAGGCTTTTACTTTTTGGGTGGAAGACCGGGCTCGAACCGGCGACCCTTGGTACCACAAACCAATGCTCTAACCAACTGAGCTACAACCACCATGTAGCACGCATCTTAAATGCGAGTGCAAATGTAACGGATTTCTGTTTTTCTACAAAGTCTTTTCATAATATTTTAATAAAGAAAATTCTAAATTGGCTAAGTTAAAAACTAACTACTTCAAATTAAACAAACTATCTACGGTCACATAGCGCTCTACCGTAAAGCCTTCGCCGTACTCTACCCCTACCAATCTACCTAAATCCCTAGCCCTATACGAAATACTATCCGCAAAATTCTTACTGGAAATAGGTGTTTCCGGTTCATTATTAGTGCTGTCATGAAACTGTGTTTTATAAGCAAAAACAGCTTTTAACTTGGTATCTATAAACCCCGTAACATCCACAACCACATCGGGCTGCACGTTTTTCCATTGTATGTAGTGATACACATGTTTGGGTCGCCATGGCTCTTGTGGCTTACTGCTTCCTTCTAAAAAAGTTTCAATTTTAATCAATCCGCTTAAAAAGCACGCATCGCTCACCAACTTACTTCCTTTGGCATGATCTATATGTCGGTCATCAACCGCATTGCAAAGCACCATTTCCGGTTGGTACTTACGAATCATTTTTATGAGTGCCATTTGGTGTTCTTTATCATTCACAAAAAAACCATCGGCAAATTCCATATTTTCCCTCACACTAACCCCCAGGATGTTTGCAGCATTGGCAGCTTCTTCATCTCTAATCTCTGCACTACCCCGGGTTCCTAATTCGCCACGGGTTAAATCTATAATGCCCACTTTTTTACCGTTAGCTATTTCTTTGGCTATGGTAGCACCACAACCTAACTCCACATCATCTGGATGCGAACCCATAGCAAGTATATCTAATTTCATTTCAATTATTTTTATAAAACTTAGCTTTTAGACACTTTTGTTACGAATTTCTCAAAATTTAAACGATTGAACATTATTAAAAAATCAAAACTAACAAAAAAAGCATCAAAAAAATCATTACTCAATATTACGAAAACGTATTCGCTCTTACTTTCTTTACATAAACCTACAAAAAAATATGAATAGTTGAAAAATACTGTCCCTCAACAAAGTATGACATTAATCATAAATCTAGAAGCACTTCCACAGTAATTTTACTATATAATAAAAGCAGTCACGTGAAACGCATGCAAATGTAAAATTAATAAACAAGAAGTAAACATATACATTAATTCGTTTGATGAAAATCATAAAAATATAACAAAATGAAAGATACAGCAACACTTCAACAAAAATCAGGCTTAGAACCATATGGTTTGAAAGATGTCACCGCACATTGGAATTTATCTCCTGAGAAACTTCAACAGATTACTATTGAAAAAAATATGGGTAGAGAAACCCTTAACGGCACCTTAGCTATCAACACCGGTAAATTTACTGGAAGATCCCCTCAAGATCGTTTTATTGTCAAAGACGACTATACAAAAGATAAAGTTTGGTGGGGAAATGTTAACAAACCAGTATCTCCTGAAAACTTTGACAGATTAGAAAAAGAAGTAAAAAAATACCTTTCTGGAAAAGAAGTTTATGTGAGAGACGGATTCGCATGTGCCGAGCCAGAATACAGAACTAGTATTAGAACCGTTACCGAGTTACCTTGGTCTAGCTTGTTTGTTTACAACATGTTCATCAGACCTAGTGAAAAAGACTTGGAAAACTTCAAAGAAGATTGGTTGGTACTTTGTGCACCAGGTTATGTGTGTCCAGACCCTGCTGGTTATGGCATTCGTCAAGGGAATTTTTCAATCATCAATTTCACTAAAAAAATTGCTTTGGTTGGCGGGTCTGCTTATACTGGAGAAATCAAAAAAGGTATTTTCTCTGCTTTAAATTTAATTTTGCCTGTAGAAAAAAATGTGCTACCAATGCACTGCTCTGCTAACGTTGGAAAATATGGCGATACCGCTATTTTCTTCGGATTATCTGGAACAGGAAAAACAACCTTATCTGCCGATCCAGACAGAAAACTAATTGGTGACGATGAACATGGTTGGACTGCAGATAACACCATTTTTAACTTTGAAGGTGGATGCTACGCCAAAGTCATAGACCTTACAGAAGAAAAAGAACCAGACATTTACAGAGCTATCAGACCAGGAGCTTTATTGGAAAACGTGGTATTTAAAGCGGATGGCGAAGTCGATTATTTAGATGGCAGCATCACTCAAAATACCCGTGTAAGCTACCCGATTTACCACATTGATAACATTCAAGAAACCTTATATGCCAACAACCCAAAAAATATATTTTTCCTAACCTGTGATGCGTTTGGTGTATTGCCTCCGGTTTCTAAATTAACACCAGGACAAGCCGCTTATCATTTTATTTCTGGTTATACTGCCAAAGTAGCTGGTACTGAAGCTGGAATTACAGAACCTGTACCATCATTCTCTGCTTGTTTTGGCGCCCCATTTATGCCATTACACCCAACCGTTTATGGCGAAATGCTAAGTAAAAAAATGAGTGATGCCGGTGTGAGTGTTTGGTTAATAAATACTGGTTGGAGCGCAGGGCCTTACGGAGTTGGTTCTAGAATCAAATTAAAATATACCAGAGCCATGATTACTGCGATATTGAATGGCGAATTAGATCATGTGGATTATGAACAAAACCCAATCTTTGGTCTATTCATGCCGAAATATTGCCCAGGTGTCCCTACCGAAATATTAGACCCTATGAATACTTGGTTGCAAAAAGGAGCTTACATAGGTAAAGCTATACAGTTAGCACATTCATTCCATCTAAACTTTGAAAAATTTGCTAATGAAGCTTCTAAACAAATTATGGAAGGTGGCCCTTTAATTGATGAACACCATCATTTAGAAGAACATATTTAATAATAAGTGCTTTCAAGAAGAAAAGGAGCTCCATTTAGAGCTCCTTTTTATTTTACTAATTTCTAGTTTTCCAAATATCTTTTTTAACCTGAAGTAAAACTATGCTCTTTGCTATAAGGCCATTTTTGAATATTGAAAAAATTGTTTTAAGGAAATTTTATTTGATTGCATTTTTGAAAATATTAAAAGATAATTTTTGATTACTTAATTCCTATTGGGAGAATAGTAAATGTGTATATTTTATTAAACTATAAACAGACTTTAGGGTATTATTTTCTATTCCTATATCTTCGCAAAAAAAAATCAACATGTTAAAAGCTGTTATATTTGATATGGATGGGGTAATTATAGAAAGTGAACCTTTGCACTATATTGCCTACCATAAAATGTTTGATGATGTTAACATTGAGGTGCCTGCTGCGCTTTATGAATCATTTACTGGAAAATCGACCTTAAATATTTGCAAACAACTATGTGACATCTATAAATTGGAAGCATCCCCCGAAACCTTAGTGAATCTTAAAAGAACCCATTTTGATTATATTTTTGAAAATGATACCAATTTTGATCTTATGGAAGGTGTTTTGGATTTGATTAAGGATTATCACAATAACGGACTGACCTTAGTATTAGGCTCATCGGCAACCATGCCAAGTATCGAACGTATTTTTAAGCGATTTGATTTAAACCAATATTTTAAAGCAAAACTGAGTGGAGCCGATTTAAAGGAATCGAAGCCACATCCGGAAATTTTTATAAAAGCTGCAGAAGCCTCAGGTTTTTTAAAGGAAGAATGTATGGTTATAGAAGATGCCACCAACGGTATTACGGCCGCAAAAGCAGCTGGCATATTTTGCGTGGCGTACGATAGTTTTCACTCCAAAAACCAAGATTATAGCCAAGCGGATTTGGTTATTAAAAAGTTTGATGAGATACGCTATGATAAGATTAAGCAGTTGTTTTAATTAAGCAATAGCTTTTAAAAATTCATCTTTACGCCGAGTTGATACTTCTATCGTTGAATTATCTATTAGCGTAACATAACCACCTTTCCCTTTGGTATATTTTTTTATATAATCCAAATTGATCAAGTGCGAATTGTGCACCCTAAAAAAATTGCAATTGGCTAGCAATGTTTCAAAAGACTTTAAGGTTTTGGACACCACTATTTTTTTGTTGTCTTTAGTGAAAATAGCGGTGTAATTTATATCGGCTTCGCATCTAATAATATTTGAAACCTCTAAAAATTCCAAGCCATCAACTGTTGGAATGGTTATCTTTTTTTGAACATCATTTTTTGAAATATTGTCCAATAGAGTATTTACTTTTTTTGAAAAATCCTTGGCTTCAATTTTTGAACTTAGCTTTTCAATTGCCTGCTTAAAATCATCTTCATCAATAGGTTTAAGCAAATAATCGATGGCACTAAATTTAAATGCTTGAACCGCATACGTTTCAAAAGCCGTGGTAAAAATCACTTCAAAATGATGATGGCTAACAGCTTTTAAAACATCAAACCCTGTCTGTTCATGAATCTGAACATCTAAAAAAACAACATCCGGATATAAATCACCAATTCCATGAACACCTGTATCCACAGTTAAAAACGTTCCAATAATGGCGATGGTATCCCGGTAAGATTTCAGCAATGTTTCAATCCTATCTATGCAATGTTGCTCGTCATCTATTATAATGGCTTTTATCATTTTTAAAATGCTAATTGTAATGGTAATGTAACCTCAACACGAACGCCTTCTTCTTTATCAATCATTTTTATGGCGCCATTGGTATTCTTCTTTTTATTCATGACATCTACACGGTTTTTGGTAATATTAATCCCTAATGACGTGCTTTTCATTAAACTTGTATCTTTTTTTAACACCCTACCTATACCATTATCATCTACTGTACAACTCAACATATCCCGATCTTTTTTTATGGTAATATCAATATGCCCTTTAGAGTCCTTCTTAGAAATTCCATGCCAAATGCTATTTTCTATGAATGGCTGCAAAATTAATGGCGGAACTAACGTATTGGCTGCATCAATAGTGTCATCCACATGTATGGCATAGGTGAATTTATTGTGTAACCGCATACTTTCCACTTGTAGATAAAGTTCCATGATTTTTAAATCGTCTTCTAAAGATATTTCATCCTGATTAGAGTTTTCCAAAATTTGTCGCATGATTTTAGAAAACTTCACCAAATAGTTGCTTGCCGATTCCGCATCGTTTTTTGAAATGAAGTCGTTTATTGAATTCAACGAATTAAAAATAAAATGTGGGTTCATTTGAGCACGCAATGCCTTGAGTTCGGTATCTGAAACTTTAGCGTTAAAATCCGCTTGTCGTTTTCTTCCATATAAAATAAAACCACATAGAATGGCAAAAATCAAAATACCTCCTCCTATAACAGATCCGTTTTTTATTAGTTTCTGGCGCTGAATTTCGGCCTGGGCCAAAGCTTGTTTCTTGTCATTTTCGGCCTTATCCAAATTCGCTTGCTTGTCGTATTCATATTTGACTTCCAAACGCGTAATCTCATCTTTCAAATCTTGGGACCTAAGGCTATCATGCAAAATAACGGCCAGTTCCTTAAATTCCAATGCCTTTTTATAATCTGCTTTCTTACTATATAATTTTGAAAGTAGCCCATAAGATTCTGCTTGAGCTTCAATATTCTGCGTTTCTTTAGAAAGTATAACAGCCTGCTCTAGATGGTATTCTGCCATTGTTAAGTTTGCCTTAGAAACAGGCATTTCCAAAAGTACCTCTCCCAAATAATATTGCACAATTCCAAGATTGGTTTTATTGCCTAAGGTTTTATATATGGGTAAGGTTTGTTCTAAATAATAAAGAGCCTTTTCGTAATCTGGAACAGATGTATAAGCAATTCCTATATTTGTTAACGCACTGGCCATGCCTGCTTTATTGCCTATGGATTTAAAAATATCATACGCTCTCTTTTGTAATTCAACGGCCTTTAACGGCTCATTTAAATTATCATAGACATTAGCCATATTGCTTAAAACATTGGCCACACCTAAATTATAACCATTCAATTCATAAATTCTTAATGTTCGCTCATAATATTCCAAAGACAGATTCAATTTATGTTCCATGCGCCCATAAATGAGGCCTATATTCGACAAAACACTGGCATATCCTAAAGTTTCCGTTTGCTTATCCATTTCATAATAGTGCAAGACTTGAATATAAGTTTCCAATGCTTTAGGATAATTACTGGAATACATATAACATATACCAATTCCATTATAGACTTTTGCCATATTCAAATTATCTTTTATTGTATTGAAAATATGGTAAGCTTTGTTATAATAATCAATGGCTGTTTCATATTGCGACCAATTTTGATGGATTTTGGCTATTCCATAAAGCGCTTTGGCGTTTGCATCCAACTGGACCATCGAATTTGATATATCAATGGTCTTATAAAACAATTTTAAAGCTAATGAGTCCCTGCCCGCTGTTATATAATTATTGGCTTTATTTATATAGGCCCTAGTAAGTTGTTCTTTATTATTGAGTTTTTGTGCCAATTCTATGGCTTGATTAGATACCGATAAACCCTGTTTAATATCAACAGATGCATAATGATGCGATAGGTTATTTAAAATATCTAACCTTGCACCATCCAAGGCTTTGTACCGCATTAATAACTTATTTAGGGAATCTATCTCCTTTTGCTGTGCATGAAGGAAAACTGAAAAAAATAGTATAAAAAATAGTGGTAGTAGCTTATTCATTATTACATTTT
>NCDW01000073.1 GCA_002280395.1 Flavobacteriales bacterium 32-35-8 | reverse complement strand
ATTTAAGTACACTTCAAAAGGGAAATCTTCTTTGTCAAATCGTTGTACCCAAATAATATTTTTTAAAATACCAACTTGTGGTGCTGCAATGCCAACACCTAACGACATGCTATCCGTAACCGTTTTATAAAGGCGTTTTACAAATGTTTGTAAAATAATATCTGTTGAATCAGGTTTAGTATAGTGGCTTTTGGTTCTCAATAAAATAGAATCTTTTGGATTTGTTATTTTGAAAACCCGCATGGGGGTGAGGGTATCGGCGGCAGTAATTAAATTAATTTCTTCGGATGAAAATGATTTTTGACTGCTAATTTTCTTGGAACTTGAACAAGCAATTATCAAAACAACAATACAAATGAAGCCGCATTTTTTCATAAAAACTAACTTTGATTATTGGCTACCACTGATTAATTCTCTCAGAATCTAACTTTATAAAAATAAACAATAAAATAGTAAAACCCCACAAACTAGATCCGCCATAACTAAAAAGTGGCAATGGGATACCAATAGTAGGGATTAACCCCATAACCATACCTATATTAATCAAAAAATGCATAAAAATAATAGCGGCAACACTATAACCATACACACGGCTAAATTGTGATTTTTGTAATTCTGCTAAATGGAGAATGCGCATTAAAAGAAGTACAAATAGAATCACAACAAAAGCACTCCCCACAAAGCCCCATTCTTCTCCAACGGTACTAAAAATATAATCGGTATCTTGTTCGGGTACAAATTTTCCTGTAGTTCTGGTGCCTTCTAAAAAGCCTTTTCCTGTTAACCCCCCAGAACTTATGGCTCTTTCCGATTCGTTTAAGTTATAAGCGATGGTTTTTTTCATACGCTCCAGCTTTTCTGGATCCTTTTCTAAGCTTAACCAAATAGTAATTCTGTCTTTTTGATGTGCGGGTAAGAGGTTGTCAAAAAAATATTTAACGCCATAACAAATTGAAACACTAATTAAAACAACAGAAATAGGCTGAATGAGTAAAGGTTTTCTTTTTCTGGTAAAATGGTGTGCTAGAACAATTAAAATGATGGTTATAGAAGTTCCTAAAACTCCAAATTTTATGGAAAAAAGCGATAATATAATAACAGACAATGTAATTAATAAATAGGCGGGAGACACCCCTTCGCGATATAAAATGAATATAAAACAGCCATAAACCAAAGTACTTCCAGCATCTTTTTGAAGTAAAACCAACATGGCAGGAATCGCTACAATTGCAAGAACACTAATTTGGTCTTTAATTCTTTTAATATCTGTATTTAAATCGCTTATGTATTTAGCAACAGCAAGTGCCGTAGCTGCTTTGGCGAATTCACTAGGTTGGAATGTCATGCCACCAATACCATACCACGATGTGGCACCATTGACATTTTTTCCAAAAATGAAAAGGCCAACAAGGGATAGCATGGAAATAATATATATAACACTTGAAAAGCGTTCGTAAAATTTAGCCTCTATGGCTAACAGGATAATAATTAAAATAATGGTGAAAAAAATAAACATGAGTTGTTTTCCATAGCGTTGAGAAAAATCTAAAAAATCAATGTTTTCACCGGTATGGGATGCCGATACAATGTTGAGCCAACCAAAACCAACTAGCAAAAAAAAGAGAAAAATAGTAATCCAATCAAACTTAAAATATTTCTGTGCCTCTACCATTTAACTAGATAACTTTTTTAATTGCTCCTTTAATCTCTGGTATTCTGCTTCATCAACCATTTCTAGAGTTGAGTTTCTGTTAATTCCAAAAGACTCTCCAGAGTATGGTTTTTCGTACTCATGTTCTAGGCTATATCTTAAAATCCAGTCTTCTAAATCGGTTCTGGTAATTTCTCCTTTGATATATTTTTCAATAATTAAACTCGCAATCTTTCCCGCAAATCGGCTTCCCCAATACCCATTTTCAACAAAAACGGCAAGAGCTATTTTAGGATTGTCCTTTGGTGCGAAAGCCACAAATATAGAATGATCGGTTAACTGTGTTTGCACACCATTAATTTTCATGAAATTTTCTGCTGTTCCAGTTTTGCCACAAATTTCTATCCCAGGCACTTGAAGGGTAGATGCCGTACCTTTGTTGTACACATCAAACATGCCTTGTACTACAGGCTCAAAATTTTCTTTGTCAATGGTTGTGTAATTGGGCGTTGTAAACTTTTTATCAATGGTTTGTCCTTCAATTTTTTTTATGATATGAGGTGTGTAATAATAACCACGATTAGCTATGGCGGCCATCATATTTGCCAATTGAATAGGTGTGGTTTCTACTTCGCCCTGCCCTATGGAATTTGAAATATTGTAAGTTGACGCCCATCTATTTTCGCCATACCAAGTATCATAAAAGTCACTATCTGGAATGCGCCCTTTATTACCGATTTTTAAATCGTAACCTAAATAATTACCAAGACCGAAACTTTTAACGTGATTGCTCCAAATATCCATGCCTTCACTTGGGTTGCCATTTTTGTCAATAATACGTCTGTATACATTTGCAAAATAGGCATTACAAGATTGTGCAATACCATCATTCATACTTAATGGGCTGCCATGGGCGTGGCATCCTGTTAAACGTCTGCTGCCTAAATAATAACCCATTCTACAAGAAAATTGGTCTTCAGTAGTTACTACTTTTTCCTGTAAACCAATAAGGGCATTCAGCACTTTAAATGGCGAACCAGGAGGATATTGAGCTTTTAAACCCCTATCAAATAATGGTTTTGCTATGGAATCGTTGTATAGTTTGGTGAAGTTTTTTGAACGAGCCCTTCCAACCAATAGATTAGGGTTGTAACTAGGGGCAGTCACCATAAGTAAAATTTCACCTGATGAAGGATCTATGGCAACAATGCCACCACGCTTATGTTGCATTAAAAGCTCGCCATATTCTTGAAGCTTAGCATCAATAGTTATGGTAATATCTTTTCCTTGTTTAGGAAGCGTGTCATAAATGCCATTTTTGTAAGGTCCTAGGTCTCTATTAAATCTGTCTTTTTGGATGTATTTTTTCCCTTTTACACCTCTTAAAATGTCTTCATAAGATATTTCAACCCCTTGCTTACCTATAAGATCGCCCATTTTATAATAAGGGTTTTTTTCGATAATGGCATTATTTACTTCACCAATATCACCTAAAACATTGGCGCCAATGGTGGTTTGATAATGTCGTAAGGATCGTTTTTGGATATAGAACCCTTCAAACTTCCTCATTTTTTCCTGTAAAGCCGCATAATCTTCTTTGGTGAGTTGTGGAATAAAAACAGAAGGAAGTCTTGGTGAATAAGCATAGGCTTTATCGTAAATATTTATAAAATCTTCTTTGGTTATTTTTAATAATCTACAAAATTCCAGTGTGTCTAATGGTTTTACCTCTCTAGGGATAAACATCACATCATAAGAAGGTTGGTTGTCAACTAAAAGCTTTCCATTTCTGTCATATATAAAACCACGTTTTGGGTAGTCGATTACTTTTCTAATGGCATTATCATCATCTAAATTTTGATCGCCAGAAGAATAAATTTGTAGATAAAACAGCCTGCCAATAAAGGTTAACCCTGTTATTCCAATAATAATGAAAAGTAATAGTTGCCTCATTTGGTTTTCCTAGTAAAGATAATAGTTATAAGTAAGCACATTAATATAGTAAAAATGCCTGAGAATAACGTTTTTTGAAGCACTAAAATTATTTTTGAGATGTTAAATATTTCTAATGAAAATAAGACAAAGTGATGAATAGCTGTAAGTAAGGTAAAATAAGTAAGTTTCGAGCCAAATTCGACGGTCTCGAATTTTATAGTCTGGTGTTCATAAATCGTCCCAAAACAAAACTTCAAAATTACAGGTCTTATATAGGCAATAAATAAACATGCTGCGGCATGGATACCTCCGGTATCTAAAAAGAAATCAATACACAATCCCAATACAAAACTTAATCCGATTATTGCTGTCCTGTTATTTTTTACAGGAAATAAAGCAAGGAATAAAATGTATGGGTATGGATTTATATTCCCAAGAAAATTAATGTGATTAAAAATGATGACCTGAAGGAAAACAAGTATGAAAAACCGGACGCTATGTATTGAAAGGATATTATTCATTCAGTAACTTTTTTATTTCTGGAAGATTAACATTTTCAATAATATAAACATGTTCGATATTAGCCATGTCGTTAAAAAGTTCGACATTGATAATGTATGAGTTTTCAGATGGGTCTAATTTGAAATCATTTATGGTGCCTACAAGAACACCTTTTGGGAAAATAGATGAACGCCCAGAGGTGATAATAGTATCTCCTTTTTTTAATACGGCGTTTTTAGCAATATCAATAAGTTGTGTATAAAGATGGCTTTTTCCATCCCATTTTAAGGTTCCAAAGTGATTTGAGTTTTTTAATTGTGCGCTAATATTACTCTTGGAATTTAAAACGGATAACACCGTGGCATAGTTTTTAGAGGTTTGGTCAATAATTCCTAGAATGCCTTTATCCGTAATAACACCAAAATCTTGTTTAATATGGTCTTTAATGCCCCTATTAACAAGCAATACATTGTTTGTTGTGTTGTAACTGTTTTTTATAACTTGGGCGGTTCGAAATTTATATAGTGCATTATAAGAGGTGCTATCAATGTAGGATGAATTGCGTTTGGTTTGGGAATTGTATAAAATAGCCTTTAAACGATTGTTTTCTTTAGCTAAAATGTCGTTTTGCGATTTTAGGGCAAAATATTCACTAATATTATTAATGGAATTGTAAACGCCACCAGTTAAAAAATTGGCGGAATTTATAAACTTACTTTTATGGTAAGAATGGGATTGTATGGTAAAAAATATAGAAATAGAAAAAAGCAACAAGAACAACAAAAACGTTTTGTTCCTTATTATAAAATTTACAATCTGTTGCATGTTTTATAGGCCTATTTTATCAAGACGCTTTTATATTTAGCTAAATTTTTAAGTGTAATACCAGTTCCTCTTACTACAGCTCTTAAAGGATCTTCTGCAATGTAAACAGGTAAATCTGTTTTTAGCGATAAGCGTTTGTCTAAACCGCGAAGCATAGAGCCTCCACCAGCTAAATAAATACCAGTATTGTAAATATCGGCAGCTAATTCCGGTGGTGTTTGGGATAGGGTTTCCATAACGGCATCTTCAATTCTCAAAATAGATTTATCCAAAGCTTTGGCAATTTCCCTGAAAGAAATTTGAACTTGCTTTGGTTTCCCAGTTAGCAAATCACGTCCTTGAACACTCATGTCATCTGGCGGAAGATCTAAATCTTCAGTAGCCGCACCAATTTGAATTTTTATTTTCTCGGCAGTACGCTCACCAACATATAAATTATGCTGGGTTCTCATGTAATACACAATGTCATTAGTGAACACATCACCAGCAATTTTAACAGATTTATCACAAACAATACCACCAAGGGCAATTACGGCAATTTCGGTAGTTCCTCCACCTATATCCACCACCATATTTCCTTTAGGTTGCATGATATCAACGCCAATACCAATAGCCGCGGCCATAGGTTCGTGAATTAAATATACTTCTTTACCATTAACACGCTCGCAAGATTCTTTTACAGCACGCATTTCAACTTCGGTAATTCCGGAAGGGATACAAACAACCATTCTTAGCGCAGGCGTGAAAAACTTCTTTTTTAATGCGGGAATGTTTTTAATGAACATACTTATCATTTGTTCCGAAGCATCAAAATCGGCAATAACGCCATCTTTTAATGGTCTTATGGTTTTAATATTTTCATGGGTTTTACCTTGCATTAAGCTGGCTTCTTGACCAACGGCAGTTATTTTGCCGGTAATTCTATCTCTAGCAACTATGGAAGGCGCATCAACAACTACCTTATCGTTATGTATTATGAGTGTATTTGCAGTACCTAAATCTATTGCAATTTCTTCGGTTAGGAAGTCGAAAAAGCCCATGTATTATCAGTGTATTAATGAAGTTATTAAAAAGCCCTTAGGTTTCGGGATGTAAAAGTAATAAAACTAGTGAAAAAAATACAAATTATTGGTTATTGTTATATTATATATTTTTTGCAGATGAATTTCATCGGATTCATAACAAAATAATATGTTTTTTATTGTGTCTTAATTTTTTATTGAAACAAAAAGAGCTCCAGATACCTGAAGCTCTTTAAGTAAAATTTAATCTTCTTTTAGTGTTTAAAATGACGTGTCCCCGTAAATACCATGGACACATTATTTTCATTACAATAATCGATGCTTAATTGATCTTTTATGGAGCCGCCAGGTTGAATGACAGCTGTAATACCTGCATTTTTAGCAATTTCAACACAATCTGGAAATGGAAAAAAGGCATCACTTGCCATAGCCGCTCCATTCAAATCAAAATTAAATGTTTTTGCTTTATGAATGGCTTGTTCTAAGGCATCCACACGACTTGTTTGTCCTGTTCCGCTTGCTAATAATCTTTTATTTTTCACCAAAACGATGGTATTAGATTTTGTATGCTTACAAATTTTTGAAGCGAATATTAAATCTTCTAGTTGGCTTTGGGTTGGTTTGTTGTTTGTAACATAAGTTAACCCTTCAATTGAGTCTGTGACATTATTTCTGTCTTGCAATAAAATTCCGTTTAGACAGCTTCTCACATTGGTTTGGGGAAGTTCTACATCATTCAGAACTAAAATAATCCGGTTCTTTTTTCCTTTAAGAATTTCTAAAGCTTCG
Organism: Flavobacteriales bacterium 32-35-8; assembly: GCA_002280395.1. Classification (GTDB taxonomy): domain Bacteria; phylum Bacteroidota; class Bacteroidia; order Flavobacteriales; family Flavobacteriaceae; genus Confluentibacter. The sequence goes on along the minus strand of NCDW01000073.1, from coordinate 2,379 downwards.
GCATCGTATGCTGGTGCAATAATGACTTCACAAAACAAACTGTTAATTTCTTCTGCTGTGGCTTTATCAATTGCGGTATTACTGATTAAAACGCCTCCAAATGCAGAAACTGGATCGCCTGCTAAGGCATCTTTATAAGCTTGGTGAATGGAATTACTTTGCGCAAAACCACAAGCGTTGTTGTGTTTTAAAATAGCAAATGTTGGGGCATCATTTTTAAATTCGGTAATCAAATTAACGGCCGCATCTACATCCAATAAATTGTTGTAGCTTAATTCCTTACCATTAAGAATGGTAAACATATCATCAAAATCCCCAAAGAAATACCCTCTTTGATGTGGGTTTTCGCCATAGCGTAACACTTTTCCCTTATTTTCACTGATTTTTAAAACTACTTCATCATTATTCTTGTTGAAATAATTAAAAATCGCTGTATCATAATGCGACGATACATTAAATGCTTTAGCGGCAAAACGTTTTCTGTTTTCTAAAGAAATGGCACCATTACTTTCTGTGATTATCTGCAAAAATTCAGCATAATCATCTACGGATGATACGCAAATAACATCCGCAAAATTTTTGGCAGCAGCACGAATTAACGAAATACCACCGATATCGATTTTTTCAATTATATCTTGTTCGCTCGCACCAGAAGCTACGGTTTTTTCAAACGGATATAAATCCACAATAACCACATCTATTTGTGGAATTTCATATTCGGCCAATTCGGCAACGTCACCAGCATGGTTTTGTCTGTTTAAAATACCCCCAAAAACTTTAGGGTGCAAAGTCTTTACACGACCACCTAAAATAGAAGGATAAGATGTCACGTCTTCAACAGGAACCACTTTAATTCCTAAATCGTTAATAAAACTTTGGGTGCCTCCAGTAGAATAAATTGTAACACCTTGGCGGTTTAATTCTTTCACAATAGGTTCTAAACCGTCTTTACTAAATACTGAGATTAAAGCAGATTTAATGGTTTTTTCGTTGCTCATTTTTGGCTTGTTATATTAAAGTGCAAAAGTAATTATTTAAACCAAAATAAGTGCTTTGGGGAATTAAAAAACGAAGCTATTTTTTAACTAAAAAACTTAGTTGTTAACACTAAGAAAATTAAAAGTTATTTCTCTTATGCTGCTATTTAAAGCATGGAAGCCACTTTTTTACAAACAAACTCTAAAAAGCGTTCGTCTGCTTCCGTAAACGGGTCTGGGGTATTAGAGTCAATATCTATTTGTCCAATATTTTCGCCATTAACAAAAATGGGAATCACAATTTCAGCTTTTACGGTAATGCTACACGCAATGTAATTATCTTGAAGACTTACATCTGGCACTACAAAATTTTTATTACTTACGGCGACTTGGCCGCAAATGCCTTTTCCAAAAGGAATCATAGTATGGTCTGTAGGTGCGCCAACATAAGGCCCTAAAATGAGCTCTTCTTTTTTGCCATTTCTAAAATAAAATCCCACCCAATTGTAATAAGGAACACTGGATTCCAGCAATTGGCAAATGTTCAGCAATCGTTCGTTTACTGAATTGTTTTGGTTTGAAACTATGGCTTCAATTTTTGGTTTTAAGGGTTCGAACATCATCTCATTAAAATTTTGGTAAAAGTATTTAAAAAGCGTTACATTCGGTTCGATATATAAATGATATATTTTGAAAGAACTCTTCATAAAATATAAATTGGTAACAAGATTTGTGTTGACTTTTTTAATAGTGTACGTCGTATTGTCGATGGCGTATAAATTCTATTTAAAGTTTTCTGATGGGTCGCAGTTTTATCCAGATTATATGACGCATTTGGTATCCGTGCAAAGTCAAGATTTGCTTAGTGGGTTGAATTATAAAGCCTTTGTAACGCCACACTCTGATGAACCATCTATGAAACTTATTGTTAACGGTAAATTTTTAGCGAGAATTATTGAAGGCTGTAACTCGGTAAGTATTATTATTTTATTTGTCTCGTTTATTGTAGCCTTTTCGGGCAATGTAAAAGAAACCATCATTTTTGTATTATCTGGAAGTGTTTTGCTATATGTGGTTAATTTGTTTCGCATTGTTGTTTTGTCCATAGGATTGTATCATTATCCTTGGAGATCAGGTATATTGCATCAAGTTGTTTTTCCCGGAATTATATATGGTATGGTCTTTTTGCTTTGGATGTTTTGGGCGAATCGATTTTCTAAACTGACCAAAAAAAATGAATAAGTCTGTTACTTATATATTACTTTTTGTGCTATTCACTTTGTTGGTATTGGTGAGGGTTTTTGAAAACCAGTTATTTTACGACCCTTATTTAATTTTTTTTCAAAACGACTATTTATATATTGATAGCCCCAGAAGGGAAGTTTTTAAGGTTACACTATTT
>NCDW01000072.1 GCA_002280395.1 Flavobacteriales bacterium 32-35-8 | reverse complement strand
CCCATTTAACAGCATCGTTACCACATAATGCTTCAATCATTTTTAATGATAAAGGGCCATGTTCGTCACCATCCAATTCAATATGTCTATTCAAATAATACGTTAATTTACTATATGAATTGTCGTTTGTTTTTGATTGGTTTATGATTTGAAAGAACATATCTGGAATAACGTCTTCTCTACCAAACGTGAAAGCAGAGGCAATGATATGTGGTTTATTTGTATTTATAACATTGAAAGTGAATTGAATGAACTTCAATGTTTCAGCTTGCATATTAATTTTTGCAGCGGCATCATCTATAGAATTCCCTTGTTTTATAAGATTAACAAAGTCTGTAATTTGGCGGGTATTTGCTCCTATTTGATTCATAGCGTCCAAATACATCTCGTAGTGGCTTTTTGGTTCGCTCAATTCATTGATATCGCTTTCTTCACCTAAAACAATTTCATTAATAAACCTTGCTGTTAAAGAATTTTCAACAGGAACCCATGGTAGCGTTGTGGTTGTTAAATGGTTCTGAAGCGATTTTAAAAGTGACATAAAATCCCAAACAGCAAATACATGTTGTTCCATAAAGACTTTTACGTCTTCAATAGATTCTAATGCACTGTATAATTTATGATTGTTAAGCTGAACTCTTAAGTTTTCAAGTTCGCTTTCAATTAACTTAATGTGATTCATATCATGTCTTAAAGGACTAATGCTTTTTGTCTAAATTCATCCTCTTCATTAGAAGTAATGCCCAATGCATCATGAACATAAGCAAACGTTGACAAGATTTCTGGTTTTCCATCAATAATAGCGACATCATGTTCAAAGTGCACGCTAGGTTTTCCATCTAAAGTTACTATTGTCCAACCGTCTTTTAGTTGTTTTATGCGATGTGTGCCCATATTAATCATTGGTTCTATGGCAACCACCATACCTTCAATAAATTTTTTCCCTCTTCCACGTTTTCCGTAGTTTGGCATTTCAGGATCTTCATGCATTTTTCTGCCCAGACCATGACCCACCAATTCTTTTACTACACCATAACCATGATCTTCACAATGTTTTTGAATGGCATAGCCAACATCACCAACACGATTGTTTATTCTAAACTCCCTAATACCAACGTACAAAGATTCTTTAGTGACTTGAATGAGTTTTTTTGTTTCGGGAGCTACCTCGCCAATTTCAAAAGTGTAAGCATGGTCGCCGTAAAAGCCATTTTTTAAAGCACCACAGTCTATTGAAACAATGTCGCCATCTTTTAGTGGAACATTTGTAGGCAGCCCATGTACAACAGCTTCGTTAATACTGCATAAAAGAGTAGAGGGACAATCATACAAACCCAAAAAACCTGGGAGTGCATCTTGGGCCCTAATAAAATCTTCGGCAAGTTTGTCCAGTTGTATGGTTGTAACTCCGGGTTTCACTTCTTTGGCGAGCATTCCTAAAGTTTTTGAGACGATTAAAGCACTTTCGCGCATTAATTCAATCTCTTCTCTTGTTTTTACTACAATCATCTTTTAAAAAATAATGGCAAAGATACTTAAAATTAAAATGGTGGGAATTTTGAATGTGTATTGGTTTATAATTCTTTTAAAAGTGTAGAAAACTATTTTAAAAAATCGAAAAAGCCTTTCTTCTTTTCTGTTGAAATAGGACCCTCATCTGAATTTATAAGCAAATGGTAAATTTCACCCCATCCTAAAAAACCACCAATATTTCTATCATCAATAAATAAATCGGCGTGTATTTTTCTGCTAAAAGAGCCATCAAATTCTTCTTCGGGAAAACTTTTGTTTACGGCATAAAAAAAGATACCATTTTCTTCGCAAAATGTGACGGCTTCATCTAATTTACTGCCACTTCGGTAGGTCCATAAAATAAGACGATGTCCTTCTTTCTGAAGTTTTTGTAAGGTTTCAAAAGCGAAAAGCATAGGTTTGCCGATTTTTGGATAAGCATCTTCAACGATGGTTCCATCAAAATCAACTGCTATTATAAGTCCACCATTAAAATTCATCAATTAAGATTTGATTTTATTGTAAAGTTATAAATTATTTACTTTAAAACTAAACTAATGAATGTCTTGTCATGGCTTTTGGTTGTTCAACACCCATTAATTTTAAAATAGTGGGCGCTATATCTCCCAAAACCCCATCTTGAATGTGTTTCAAATCGTTATCAATTAATATAATTGGAACAGGGTTTGTGGTATGTGCCGTATTTGGCGAACCATCTGGATTAATCATGGTTTCACAATTACCATGGTCTGCAATGAGTAAGGTTGTATAACCATGATTCAATGCGGTAGTTACTACCTCTTTAACGCAGGTGTCAACAGCTTCGCATGCTTTAATAGCGGCTTCCATAACGCCTGTATGGCCAACCATATCACCATTGGCAAAGTTTAAACAAACAAAATCCACATCGCCTTTTTCAAGTTCAGGAACTAAAGCATCTTTTAATTCAAAAGCGCTCATTTCTGGTTTTAAATCGTATGTTGCTACTTTAGGGGAATTTCTTAAAATTCTAGTTTCACCTTCAAACGGATTTTCTTGTCCACCAGAAAAGAAAAACGTGACATGCGGATATTTTTCGGTTTCGGCAATCCTAATTTGTTTTTTGTTATTTTTTGATAACACTTCACCAAGTGTTTCAGTCAAATTATCTTTATTGAAAATGACCTTCACATTTTTATAAGCATCGTTATAATTGGTAAGCGTTACATAGTACAAATTAAGTTTATGCATGTTATGCTCATGAAAATCTTGCTGAGATAATGCTTCTGTAAGTTCACGACCACGATCGGTTCTAAAGTTGAAGAAAATAATAACATCATCTTCCTTAACGGATGCTATAGGATTATTGTTGGAATCGACAGCAATAATCGGTTTTATAAACTCATCCGTAATATCATTTTCATAATTCTTTTCAACTGAAGCTACCAAATCGGATGATTTTTCACCAACACTATTTACAATGGCATCATAGGCCAGCTTAACTCGTTCCCAGCGTTTATCTCTGTCCATGGCGTAATAACGTCCAGTAACAGTTGCCAGTTTTGTAGGGGTATTTATTAAATGATTTTGCAAATCTGAAATAAAACTTGCACCAGATTTTGGATCAACGTCACGACCATCTGTAAAGGCATGGATGTATGTTTTTTTCAGTCCGAAGTCTTTTGCAGCATCAACTAAACCATATAGATGCGAGAAGTGGGAGTGCACCCCGCCATCACTTAGTAAGCCAAGAAAATGAACACTTTTATTGTGGTCTTTTGCATATTGAAAGGCGTCAACCAATACTTTTTCAGTATTTAAAGTCTTATTTTGAACAGCCAAATTCACTTTTACCAAATCTTGATAAACAATGCGTCCTGCACCTAAATTCATGTGACCAACTTCACTATTTCCCATTTGACCTTCAGGTAAACCTACATGCAAACCATCCGTTCGTAATGATGCATTTGGGTATTTAGTGTATAAAGAATCTATAAAAGGTGTGTTGGCATTATCTATGGCCGATACTTTTGGGTCTGGTGATTTTCCCCAGCCATCAAGAATCATAAGGATGACTTTTTTGTTCATTTTTATTAAGATTTATAGTGCAAAAATACGGAAGTTTCATAAGATAGTGTTAAAAAAGAGCACATTAAAAGCATCAGGATTTACACTTTTTAGGAGTTAAATAAAATAAGGTTTTTTAAATTGATTTTTAACAAAAAAAGCTGCCAAAAATAAATTTGACAGCTTTTAAATTATAATAATAGTTAGAATTTAATCTTCTTTTCTATCTTCTCTAGGTCTTCTGTCATCACGACGGTTATCACGTCCGCGATTGTCACGACTTCCACCTCTGTTATCACGTCCACCACGCTCACGATCGTTATTCTCTCTAGGTGGTCTTGCAACATAACCTTCTGGTTTTTCCAATAATGCTTTACGTGATACTTTTTCTTTGCGTGTTTTTGGATCCACTCCAAAATATTTCACATTAAAAACATCACCCATATTAACTACATCGGTCACATTTTCGGTACGTTCCCAAGCTAATTCACTTACGTGCAATAAAACTTCATTTCCAGGAGCTTGCGTATATTCAACAACGGCACCAAAATCTAACATTTTAATCACTTTTACTTCGTAAGTGCCACCAACTTCAGGCTTAAACATTAAGGAGTCAATTTTTGCTAACACAGCATCGATGCCTTCTTGGTTAGTGCCTAAAATTTCAACAATGCCTTCTTCAGTAATTGGGTCTTCATTAATAACAATCGTCGTTTTAGTCGCTTTTTGCAATTCCTGAATCACTTTTCCGCCAGGACCAATTAAGGCACCAATAAATGCGTTAGGAATGATTCTGGTTATCATTTTAGGAGCATGTGGTTTCACATCAGCATTTGGTTGCGCAATGGTTTCAATCAATTTTCCTAAAATATGTAAACGTCCGGCTTGTGCTTGTTTCAAAGCCTTTACTAAAATTTCATAAGAAAGACCTTTTACTTTAATGTCCATTTGGCAAGCAGTAATACCATCGGCAGTACCAGTTACTTTAAAGTCCATATCACCTAAATGATCTTCATCACCTAAAATATCAGATAACACAGCGTATTTTCCAGTTTCAGCATCAGAAATTAATCCCATAGCAATCCCAGAAACGGGTTTTTTCATTTGAACACCAGCATCCATTAACGCCATAGTGCCAGCACAAACCGTTGCCATAGAAGAGGAACCGTTAGATTCCAATACTTCTGATACTACTCTTACTGTATAAGGGCAATCGGCAGGTACCATATTTTTTAATGCACGTTGCGCTAAATTTCCATGACCAACTTCACGGCGAGACGTTCCTCTTAAAGGTTTCGCTTCACCGGTTGAAAATGGGGGGAAGTTATAATGTAAATAGAAACGTTCTTCGCCTTCAAAAGACGGCATATCTATTTGGTTTGCTTCTCTAGAAGTTCCTAAAGTAACGGTTGCTAAAGCTTGAGTTTCCCCACGAGTAAATATAGAAGAACCATGAACAGATGGCAAATAATCTACTTCACACCAAATGGGTCTGATGTCCGTTGTTTTTCTTCCATCTAAACGTAAACCTTCATTCAACGTCAAATCCCTAACCGCTTTCTTTTCAGCTTTGTAGAAATATTTAGAAACTAAATCTCCAAAATCAGCTAATTCTTCTTCGGTAAATGTTGCTTTTACTTCTTCTTTAATCGCTTGAAAAGCAGCACTACGTTCGTGTTTTGCTGAAGCAGCTCTTGCTACGGCATATACTTTATCATAAGTTAAAGCTTCTACTTTTTTAGCTAAAGCCTCATCTTCACGTTCTGCTTCGTACTCACGGGTAGCTTTTTTACCAAAAGCTTCCGCTAATTTTATTTGAGCAGCACATTGTACTTTAATAGCTTCATGTGCAAACTGAATAGCCGCAACCATGTCTTCTTCTGAAATCTCATGCATTTCACCTTCAACCATCATGACTGAATCTGCCGAAGCTCCAATCACCATATCAATATCAGATTCTAATAATTGAGATTGTGTTGGATTGATAATTAATTGACCGTTTACGCGACCCACTCTAACTTCAGAAATAGGGGTTTCAAAAGGAATATCAGATAATTGAATGGCCGCCGATGCTGCTAATCCAGCTAAAGCATCTGGGATAACATTTTCATCATGAGACATTAACTGAATCATGACTTGTGTTTCAGCGTGGTAATCTTTTGGGAATAACGGACGTAAAACACGGTCAACAAGACGCATAGTTAAGACTTCGCCATCACTTGGTCTTGCTTCTCTTTTGAAGAAACCACCAGGATAACGACCTGAAGCCGCAAATTTTTCGCGATAATCTACCGTTAAAGGTAAAAAGTCAATGCCCGGACTTGCGCTATAATTTGAAACAACTGTACATAACAACATACATTTTCCAGACTGAACAACAACAGAACCATGAGCCTGTTTTGCTAATTTTCCGGTTTCGATGGAAATAGTACGTCCATCACCAAGGTCAATGACCTCTCTAAAAACTTTTGGAATCATAAATTTTTTAATTCTAATTAAACAATGGTCGTTGTGTTGTTGTGTGTAGTTGTTGTGTGACCAATGAAAAACTATAATAAGCTTCTTCAATACGGGTTTATACTCTGCGCAGAGTTATATTTAAAACAAAAAAGAGGCTGAAAAGCCTCTTTTTATTATTTTCTTAATCCTAATTCTTTTACTATCGCACGATATCTTAAGATATCTTTCTTAGTTAAATAATCTAGTAAGCTTCTTCTTTTACCTACTAATTTCACTAATGAACGCTCCGTATTATAATCTTTACGATTATTTTTTAAGTGTTCTGTTAAATGATTAATTCTGTGCGTGAATAACGCAATTTGTCCTTCGGCAGAACCGGTATCGTTTTTCCCTTTACCGTGTTTTGCGAAGATGTCTTCTTTTACTTCTTTTGCTAAATACATGCTAATATTATTGTAAATAATTGTTATGTACACGAAAGTCTTTCTTTCGAGCGGCAAATATAGTGCTTTTAAGTTGAAAGTTGAAAGTTAAAAGTCAAAAGTTTTGATTAGGCTCTTAAGGGTTGATTCAAAATTAAATCCAAGTACTGGTTCACTTTATCTTTCAGCTCTTTTCTAGGCGTAATAAAATCCAAAAAGCCATGTTCCAATAAAAACTCAGATGTTTGAAAACCTTCAGGCAATTCTTTTCCTGTGGTATCTCTAACAATTCTAGGGCCAGCAAAGCCTATTAATGCACCAGGTTCAGCAATATTAATATCACCTAACATAGCAAAGGACGCTGTAGTTCCTCCCGTAGTTGGGTCGGTACACAAAGAAATATAGGGAATGCCAGCTTCTGCCAATTGCGCCAATTTTACAGATGTTTTCGCCAATTGCATTAATGATAAAGCAGCTTCCATCATTCTAGCGCCTCCAGATTTTGAAATAACCAATAACGGAATGTTATTTTTTAAGGAATAATCTGCAGCACGTGCAATTTTTTCGCCAACAACACTTCCCATGGAACCACCAATAAAGGCGAAATCCATACAAGCTACAACTAAATCTTTTCCTTTAGATTTACCAACCGCAGAGCGAACCGCATCTTTTAATTTTGTTTTTTCTTGAGCAGATTTTAATCTGTCAGGATATTTTTTGGTGTCGACAAATTTTAGTGGGTCTTTAGATTCTAAATTGGCATCCAATTCTTTGAAGTCATTATTATCAAAAAGAATTTCAAAATATTCGTGGCTTCCAATACGAACATGGTAACCATCTTCTGGGCTAACGTAAAAATTCTTTTCCAGTTCTTCTGCATCAACAATTTTACCAGTCGGGGATTTATACCAAAGACCTTTTGGAGTGTCTTTTTTTTCTTCGGTTGTAGTAGTTATACCTTTTGTTTTTCTTTTAAACCAAGACATAGTGATTTATGATTTTAGATTTACGATTTTAGATTTAAAAAATCTTGTACATCGATATTTTCGTTAAGGATAGTTGCTGAGTTATTTTTTAAGTGCCACTTAATGTGTAAAATTAAAACAAAAAAGCAAAAAGCCTGGCTACAAAATTAAGGCTTTATTTTAATTTAGTAGATAGGCCATTCTTTTTTTATTAATTGAATTTTTTATTATTCAAATTTTATGAACGAAAAAATCCTGCTAAAAGCAGGATTTTTATATATAATGAATCTTTTTATAGAGTATTTACATTGTTAAGATCTGCAAATGCTTGTTTTAAACGCTCAACAAAGGTCACTTCACCAGCACGTAGCCACACACGTGGGTCGTAGTATTTTTTGTTTGGTGAATCTGGGCCATCAGGATTTCCTATTTGAGATTGTAGGTAGTCTTTTTTACTGCTCATATAATCGCGGATACCACTCATAAAAGCGTATTGCATATCGGTATCGATGTTCATTTTAATAACCCCGTAGCTGATGCCTTCGCGAATTTCTTCAACCGTAGAACCAGAACCGCCATGGAATACAAAATCTATGTGATTGTGACCTACACCATATTTTTTGGAAACATAATCTTGGGAATTCTTTAATATTTTTGGTGTTAATTTTACGTTTCCTGGTTTGTAAACACCGTGAACATTACCAAAAGCGGCAGCAATAGTAAATTGGCTACTTACTTTGCTTAATTCTTCGTAAGCATAAGCAACTTCTTCCGGTTGTGTGTAAAGTTTAGAATCATCTACATCGCTGTTATCAACGCCGTCTTCTTCACCTCCTGTAACACCAAGTTCAATTTCTAAAGTCATACCCATTTTGCTCATTCGGGCTAAATATTTTTTACATATTTCTATGTTTTCTTCAATGGGCTCTTCTGATAAATCTATCATGTGGGAACTAAAAAGGGATTTACCTGTTTCGGCAAAATGTTTTTCACTGGCATCTAGCATACCATCTACCCAAGGCAATAGGTTTTTTGCACAATGGTCTGTATGAAGAATAACAGGTACTCCATAAGCTTCGGATAATATATGTACGTGTTTTGCTCCCGCAATGGCTCCTGCAATTGCCGCTTTTTGGCCTTCATTACTTAAGCCTTTTCCAGCGTTAAATTGTGCTCCGCCGTTTGAAAATTGTATGATTACAGGTGCATTTAATGCTTTTGCGGTTTCTAATACACCATTTATAGTATCTGAACCAATAACGTTTACTGCCGGTAAAGCATAGCCATTTTCTTTTGCATGTTTAAAAATAGCTTGAACTTCGCTGCCTGTAGCAACACCTGGTTTTATGTTGTGTCCCATTTTTATTTTATTTTATTAATAATTAAGTCAAAAGTAATCATTTTTTGAATATATATTCTTGATTTTAGCCTATGAAAAGCTTAAAAAAGGCGAAAACGTTATAGTGTAAATATTTAGAAAATAGGTTAGAAAGGGTAGTTTATACCAATGTTGTAAACGGCGTTACCAAAATTATAATCTTTAAACCATCTATCACCACTTGGATAGGAGGGATCATAAGTTTTAAAACCAACATCAAAGCGAAAAACAAAAAAGCTAAAATCGTAACGCAGGCCAAACCCAGAGCCTATGGCAATATCTTTTAAAGAGCTCAAGTTTTTAAAAGTGGCTCCTTCGGTAGTAACGTTGTCCA
>NCDW01000309.1 GCA_002280395.1 Flavobacteriales bacterium 32-35-8 | reverse complement strand
CCCAATGAAGAAAGTGAGCGGGATTGTTTCTATCTTGCGTGAGTTTGATGTAAAAAGTAAAGGCGTAGGCTCAAACGCAGTTCCTCAGGGCGATTTGCTTAAAGAGCTATTGGTGAAAATTGTATCTTAGTGTTTTTAATAATCACATTTTAATATGTAAATATGAAAAATTATGTCCCAATAGTGTGGAGTTTTATAACGATGTTCCAGATAAGCTATTCGCAAACAACAAAAACTGAAATAACATTGACCAAACTTTGGGAAACGGATACCATATTAAAAACAGCCGAAGCTGTTAGATATTATCCAGAAAAAGAGATGATTTTTGTTTCAAATATTGGAGGTGTACCACCGAATAAAAAAGATGGAGATGGCTATATTTCGTTACTTTCTAAAGATGGAAAAATCATAAAAAAGGATTGGGTTACAGGAATCAATGCACCAAAGGGTCTTAATTTTTTTAATGGTAAATTATTTGTTGGAGATATCGATACGGTTGTTGAAATAAATATAGAAACAGGAGAAATAGAAAAAACGCACATTGTAACGGATGCTGTTTTTATTAATGATTTGGATATAGATACCAATGGCGATATCTACGTAACCGATTCCCAAGACGAAAAAATTTTCAGGATTGTTAATGGTGAATCTTCATTGTGGTTGGATGCTAAAGGATTTTATCCGAATGGTATTTTAGTAGAGGAAAACAGAATACTGATACTATCTTCAAGTAAAGGAGAATTGATAGCAATTGATAAAATAACCAAAAATAAAACGGTGTTGGCATCTGGCGTTAGAGGTGGGGATGGTATTGTACCCATTAAAGAAGGCTATTTGCTTTCGGCTTTTCAGGGTGAACTATTTTTCGCAGATAAAAGTATGATAAACACACCTGCCGTTAAACTATTGGATACTAGAGCAAATAAATTGAATGCCGCCGATATGTCATTCATACCAAAGGAAAATATATTATTGGTTCCTACTTTTTATGGAAATACAGTGGTTGCTTATAAATTGGATTATAAATAAACTGAGGCCGTTAACATAATCATCGTAAAAACAGTTAGAATAATCACTAGCGGTACAATAAATTTCAACCATTTATCATAACCAACTTTTACAATAGCTAAAGACGCCAGTATTAATCCCGTAGGGCTTACAAAAGCAAACAATCCCATACCATATTGATAAGCATTTACAATGGCTTCCCGGCCAATGCCAACACCATCTGCTAGCGGCGACATAATGGGCATGGTTAATACGGCCATTCCAGAGGACGATGGAATAAAAAATGATAATCCGCTATAAATAAAAAGCATGGTATTGATGAAAATGCCTTTGTTCATACCATTTGTGGCATTGCTCGCGTAATATAATAAGGTGTCACTAATTTGTCCATCTTCCATTAAAACAGTAATTCCTCTGGCAATTCCAATGATTAGTGCAACGCCCAATAATTCGCTAGCGCCTTTTACAAAGGTTTCAACATACATATATTCATCAATTTTAGCTATAAATCCAATAATTATAGCACCGACAAAAAAGACAGTTGTCATTTCAAGAAACCACCACTCTAATTGGGAAACACCATAAATCATAATGACAAAGCACATAATAAAGGTGAATAAAATAAGCCTTAATCTATTATTTAAAGGTATAGTGGAATGTGTCATGTTTCCAAAATGTTTCTCAATATCCGCTTTCTGACTAAAAATAATGGACTTGGAAGGGTCTTTTTTAACACGTTGAGCGTAGCGAAGAATGTATAATACGCAAATAAGGGTACCTAAAAGCAACATAATTACTCTACTTGTTAATCCAACAGTCCAATTAATACCAGCAGCGTCAGAAGCAATAATGGCACTGAATGGATTTGTTGTAGAATAGGTCGTGCCTACAGCCGATCCCACATAAATACAAGCAAGCGGCACCATGGCATCGTATTTTGCCGCTAAAAATATAGGAATGAGAATAGGGTAAAA
>NCDW01000071.1 GCA_002280395.1 Flavobacteriales bacterium 32-35-8 | reverse complement strand
GATGTTGCAAAAGGTGTTGAGGAACAGACTGAAAAATTGGTGGAAGTTTGCCGAATGCGAAATATTCCTATGATTGTTTTTATCAACAAAATGGATAGAGAAGGGAAAGATGCTTTTGATTTATTGGATGAAGTGGAACAAAAATTAGGATTGAGCGTGACGCCTTTAAGTTTCCCGATTGGTATGGGTTACGACTTTAAAGGGATTTACAATATTTGGGAAAAGAACATCAACCTTTTTAGTGGTGATAGCAGAAAGAATATTGAAGATACCATTGAAATATCTGATTTGAAATCTCCTGAATTAACCAAACTCGTTGGTGAAAAATCGGCAAATACACTGCGAGAAGAAATAGAATTGGTTGAAGGTATTTATCCACCGTTTGATAAAGACGCTTACCTAAACGGACAATTACAACCCGTCTTTTTTGGTTCGGCTTTAAATAATTTTGGTGTTAGGGAATTATTGGATTGTTTTATAGAAATAGCTCCCAAACCAAGACCAAAGCAAAGTGAAGAACGTTTGGTAAAACCCGAAGAAGATAAATTCTCTGGTTTTGTATTTAAAATACACGCCAATATGGATCCGAACCATAGGGATAGATTAGCATTTGTAAAAATAGTTTCTGGCACTTTTGAAAGAAACAAACCTTATTTACATGTAAGACACGGAAAAAAATTAAAATTTTCCAGTCCGAATGCTTTTTTTGCAGAAAAGAAAGAGATTGTAGACATCTCCTATGCAGGCGATATTGTGGGCCTTCATGATACCGGAAATTTTAAAATTGGAGACACCCTAACGGAAGGTGAAGTCATTAATTACAAAGGCGTACCTAGTTTTTCTCCAGAACATTTTAGATACATAAACAATGCCGACCCATTAAAATCGAAACAGCTGTTTAAAGGTATCGACCAATTAATGGATGAAGGCGTTGCGCAGTTATTTACTTTGGAACTTAATGGTAGAAAAGTTATTGGAACCGTTGGCGCTTTACAATATGAAGTGATTCAATACAGACTTGAACACGAATACGGTGCTAAATGTACTTATGAAAACTTAAACGTTTATAAGGCCTGTTGGGTAGATCCAAAAGATTCTAAAAGTGAAGAATACAAAGATTTTATAAGGGTTAAGCAACGATTTTTGGCAAAAGACAAACAAAACCAACTGGTATTTTTGGCGGATTCGCATTTTTCCCTGGAAATGACACAACAAAAGTATCCAAGCTTAAAATTTCATTTTACCTCTGAATTTTAACGAAACGACGATTTTATTTCATTAAAACAATAATATTAAAGACTTTAGATTAAAGTTTAACCCCAAATTGAACTGCCATGAAAAATACTGATGACAATGAATTTAGTAACAAAGACATTACAGTAACGTTTGAACCAAGTATATGTGTTCAATCTGGAATCTGTGCCAAAGAATTATCGGATGTTTTTAGTTTTTCGATTATTCCTTGGATTAACTTAGATGATACTGAATCGGAAAAAATAATAAATCAAATCAAAAGGTGTCCTTCTGGAGCTTTAAAATTCAGAATGAACACCGTGAAACAAGCTAGCTAAATTCAACTATAAATGTGATTTTTAAACAAAAAGCCCTTTGAATTCATTCAAAGGGCTTTTTATTTATGCTTGTCCTGTTGGTCCAAAATTTAATGGAATGGGAGGTTGCTCGTAATCCTTAATCTCGCCATGCGAATGTTCAAATCTAGCCACATTTTCACCTAAAGCCTTTAATAAGCGTTTGGCGTGTTGAGGCGTTAATATAATTCTGGATTTTACTTTGCTCTTTGGCACCCCAGGCATAATACTCACAAAATCTACAACAAATTCTGAAACAGAATGGTTAATAATAGCTAAATTAGAATAGATTCCGTCAGCTATATTTTCGTCTAACTCTATGTTAATTTGCCCTTGTTTTGGCTTATCTTTTTCGTTTGACATAATTTCTTAGTTTAATTAAAAAAAGCCTTCAAGTGAATATACAAGAAGGCTTTTTATTTTTATTGAGTCCTGCCTCCGCAGAAATCATAATTAATTATAATTTAATTCTTTTTTTACTTGCATCATTTCATCAAATTCTTCTTTAGAACCAACGATAATATCAGAGTAACGACGCATACCTGTTCCTGCTGGAATTCTGTGTCCTACAATGACATTTTCTTTAAGTCCTTCTAAATCATCAATTTTTCCAGCAACTGCTGCTTCGTTAAGAACCTTCGTTGTTTCTTGGAACGATGCTGCCGAAATAAATGATTTTGTTTGAAGCGATGCTCTCGTAATACCTTGTAATATTGGCGTAGCGGTTGCAGGTCTTGCATCCCTTGCCTCAACAAGTTTCTTATCTTCTCTGCGCAAAATGGAATTTTCATCCCTTAATACACGAGGTGTTATAATTTGACCTGGTTTAAGGTTTACTGAATCTCCAGCATCTTCTACCACTTTCATTCCGAAGATTTCATCATTTTCCATAATAAAATCATCTTTATGAGCTAATTGGTCTTCTAAGAAAATCGTATCACCAGAATCAATAATCCTCACTTTACGCATCATCTGTCTTACAACAACCTCAAAGTGTTTATCATTGATTTTTACACCTTGTAAACGATATACTTCTTGTACTTCATTCACTAAATATTGCTGAACCGCAGATGGCCCTTTAATATCCAATATATCGTTAGGCGTAATAGAACCATCGGATAATGCCATACCAGCTTTCACGTAATCATTTTCTTGAACAAGAATTTGATTCGATAATTTAACTAGATATTTCTTAACCTCTCCTAATTTAGATTCAATGACAATCTCACGGTTACCTCTTTTAATTTTTCCAAAAGAAACAACACCATCAATTTCACTTACTACCGCTGGATTTGAAGGATTACGTGCCTCGAACAACTCGGTTACACGTGGTAAACCTCCTGTGATATCTCCAGATTTAGATGATTTTCTTGGAATTTTAACTAATATTCTACCAACATTAATTTTCTCACCATTATCAATCATTAAGTGGGCACCAACTGGTAAGTTGTATGAACGGATGATTTCTCCTTTTCCATCTTCAATATGAAGTGTTGGGATTAATCGTTTGTTTCTAGATTCAGAAATTACTTTTTCTTGGAAGCCTGTTTGCTCATCAATCTCCACTTGGTAAGTCATACCTTGCTCAATATTCTCATATTTGATTTTCCCAGCAAACTCAGAAATAATAACACCGTTGTATGGATCCCAAGTACAAACAACATCACCTTTGGTTAATTCTTGACCATTTTTAACATAAATGGTAGAACCATAAGGAATATTGTTGGTACTTAAAGTAATACCTGTTTTCTTATCAACCAGTTTAATCTCAGACGTACGTGAAATAACGATATCAATCGCATTACCTTCACTGTCTTGACCTTTAACCGTTTTTAAATCTTCAATTTCAGCAATACCATTGAATTTAACGGCTAATTTATTTTCTTCGGAAATGTTACCAGCAATACCACCTACGTGGAAAGTACGAAGCGTTAACTGAGTTCCAGGCTCACCAATAGACTGTGCTGCAACAACACCAACTGCTTCACCTCGTTGAACCATTTTACCTGTAGCCAAGTTACGTCCGTAACATTTAGCACAAATCCCTTTTAATGCTTCACAACTTAATGCAGAACGCACCTCAACAGCATCAATTGGAGATTCTTCAATAGCTCTCGCAATATCATCTTCAATTAATTGACCAGATCTAACCAATAACTCTTCAGTTAACGGATTGTAAACATCATTTAATGATACACGACCTACAATTCTTTCCTCAAGAGTTTCAACAACTTCGTCATTTTTCTTCAATGCTTCAACTTCAACACCTCTCAATGTACCACAATCTTCAGTATTGATGATAACATCTTGGGAAACGTCCACCAAACGACGGGTTAAATAACCAGCATCAGCTGTTTTTAATGCAGTATCGGCAAGACCTTTACGAGCACCGTGGGTAGAAATGAAGTATTCCAAAATTGAAAGACCTTCTTTAAAGTTAGAAAGAATTGGGTTTTCAATAATCTCTCCACCACCTGCATTCGATTTTTTAGGCTTAGCCATCAAACCACGCATCCCTGTAAGCTGACGAATCTGTTCTTTAGATCCACGCGCTCCAGAATCAAGCATCATATACACTGAGTTGAATCCTTGTTGATCTTCACGAATACGTTTCATTGACAACTCGGTCAATTCAGCATTTGTAGAAGTCCAAATATCAATAACTTGGTTATAACGTTCGTTATTGGTAATAAGACCCATGTTATAGTTGGCCATAATACCATCAACAAGCGTGTTAGCCTTATCAATCATACCTTGTTTTTCTGGTGGAATGATGATATCACCCAAACTAAATGACAATCCACCTTGGAATGCAAACTTAAATCCTAAAGTTCTAATTTCATCAAGGAAATCAGCTGTTTCAGGAACAGAAGTATATTTAAGAATGTTTCCAATAATATCTCTTAACGACTTTTTAGTAAGTACTTCATTGATATAACCTGCTGCTTGTGGCACTTTTTGGTTAAATAACACACGTCCAACCGTAGTTTCTATAATTGTTGGTGCTAATTTACCATCGGCATTAATATCTAAAGTTCTTACTTTAATAGCTGCGTTTAAGTCTACTTTTTTCTCATTAAAAGCAATTTCAACCTCTTCTGGTGCATAGAAAGTTAAACCTTCACCTTTTACTGGTGCATCTGGTGTAGACTTACGTAACTTGGTCATGTAATATAGACCAAGAACCATGTCTTGGGATGGTACCGTAACTGGTGAACCGTTCGCTGGATTTAAGATATTATGGGATGCCAACATTAATAACTGACACTCTAAAATAGCTTCTGGACCTAATGGTAAATGTACCGCCATTTGGTCACCATCAAAATCCGCGTTAAACGCTGTACAAACTAAAGGGTGCAATTGGATTGCTTTACCTTCAATTAATTTTGGTTGAAATGCTTGAATACCTAGTCTGTGTAACGTAGGAGCACGATTTAAAAGTACTGGATGTCCTTTTAAAACGTTTTCTAAAATGTCCCAAACTACAGGTTCTCTTTTATCTATAATTTTCTTTGCAGATTTTACAGTTTTTACAATACCTCTTTCAATCAATTTTCTGATAACAAAAGGTTTGTATAACTCTGCTGCCATATTTTTTGGCAATCCACATTCATGTAATTTTAATTCTGGTCCAACAACAATAACAGAACGTGCAGAATAATCAACACGTTTTCCTAAAAGGTTTTGACGGAAACGTCCTTGTTTACCTTTTAATGAATCTGATAATGATTTCAATGGTCTGTTAGAATCGGTTTTTACTGCAGAAGACTTACGTGTATTATCAAATAATGAATCTACAGACTCTTGAAGCATACGTTTTTCGTTACGTAAAATCACTTCAGGAGCTTTAATCTCCACCAATCTTTTAAGACGGTTATTTCTGATAATTACACGACGGTATAAATCATTTAAATCTGATGTAGCAAAACGACCACCATCTAACGGCACTAAAGGACGTAATTCTGGTGGGATGATTGGAATCACCTTCATAATCATCCACTCCGGACGATTTTCTCTATTTTGATTCGATTCACGAAGCGATTCAACAACTTGTAAACGTTTTAAACTTTCTGTTTTACGTTGTTTAGAAGTTTCAGTATTCGCTTTATGACGTAATTCATAAGACAAGGCTTCTAAATCAATTCTAGCCAACAATTCAATCAAACACTCCGCACCCATTTTAGCAAGAAACTTGTTAGGGTCATGATCGTCTAAATATTGATTGTCTTGTGGAAGTGATTCAAGAATATTTAAATACTCTTCCTCAGTCAAGAAATCCATCGTTTGTAATGGCTCTCCATCTTCATTTTTAGCATTACCTGGTTGAATAACCACGTAACGCTCGTAATAGATAATCATATCTAACTTTTTAGACGGTAAGCCTAAAAGATATCCTATCTTATTTGGTAACGAACGGAAATACCAGATGTGAGCAATAGGCACCACTAAATTGATGTGTCCTACTCTATCACGACGTACTTTCTTTTCTGTTACTTCTACACCACAACGATCGCAAACGATGCCTTTGTAGCGAATTCTTTTATATTTACCGCAAGCACATTCATAATCCTTAACTGGACCAAAAATACGCTCACAGAACAAACCATCTCTTTCTGGTTTATGGGTACGATAATTGATAGTTTCTGGTTTTAAAACCTCGCCTCTAGACTCTGCTAAAATAGATTCTGGCGATGCTAAACCAATTGTGATTTTGTTAAATCTTTTTACTGTATTCTTATCTTGTTTTCTTGCCATGATATATGGTGATATCGAATTATTTGTAAACATTATATAGAATCCATGGTTCAGACGAATTCGTCCGAACCATGAAATTCATTATTCCTCTAATCTAATGTCTAAGCCTAAACCTTTAAGTTCGTGCATTAATACATTAAATGATTCTGGTAATCCAGGTTCTGGCATCGGCTCACCTTTAACGATAGCTTCGTAAGTTTTGGCTCTACCAATAACGTCATCAGACTTTACAGTTAAAATTTCTCTTAATGTAGCTGAAGCTCCATAAGCTTCTAAAGCCCATACCTCCATCTCTCCAAAACGTTGACCACCAAATTGTGCTTTACCACCAAGCGGCTGTTGCGTGATTAATGAGTATGGTCCGATAGAACGTGCATGCATTTTATCATCAACCATATGTCCTAATTTCAACATATAGATAACACCAACGGTTGCTGGTTGATCAAAACGCTCTCCTGTCCCACCGTCATATAAGTAAGTATGTCCATATCTTGGAATACCAGCTTCATCAGTCAACTCATTAATTTGATCTATGGTAGCACCATCAAAAATAGGAGTTGCAAAAGTACGTCCTAATTTTTGACCAGCCCATCCTAGAACGGTTTCGTAAATCTGACCAATGTTCATACGCGATGGTACACCAAGTGGGTTTAATACAATATCAACAGGTGTGCCGTCTTCTAAGAAAGGCATGTCTTCAGCTCTAACAATACGAGCTACAATACCTTTGTTACCGTGACGACCTGCCATTTTATCACCTACTTTAAGTTTACGCTTTTTAGCTATATACACTTTAGCAAGTTTAATAATACCAGCTGGCAACTCATCCCCAACAGAAATAGTGAACTTCTCACGTCTTAAAGACCCTTGTAAGTCGTTTTCTTTTATTTTGTAGTTGTGTATCAAGTCGGCAACCAATTTATTGGTATGGTCATCTGTGGTCCATTTTCCAGAAATTAAGTGTGCATAATCATCCACAGCATTTAACATTTTAAGTGTGAATTTTTTACCTTTTGGCAATACTTCTTCACCTAAATCATTAAAGATACCTTGAGATGTTTTACCATTAACGATGTTGAATAATTTGTCGATTAAAATAGTTTTTAAATCTTCAAACTTAGCATCATAAATAGCTTCTAAATGTGTAATATCATCTTTATCCTGTGCTCTTTTACGTTTATCTTTTACCGCACGAGAGAATAATTTTTTATCAATCACCACACCATTTAAAGATGGTGATGCTTTTAAAGACGCATCTTTTACATCACCTGCTTTATCACCAAAGATGGCTCTAAGTAATTTTTCTTCAGGTGTTGGGTCAGATTCTCCTTTAGGAGTGATTTTACCGATAAGAATGTCGCCAGGTTTCACTTCTGCACCAATGCGAATCATACCGTTTTCATCTAAATCTTTAGTGGCTTCTTCAGAAACGTTAGGAATATCATTAGTCAATTCCTCATTTCCTAATTTGGTATCTCTAACTTCTAAAGAATATTCATCAACGTGAATGGATGTAAATATATCTTCACGAACTACTTTTTCAGAAATCACAATCGCATCCTCGAAGTTATACCCTTTCCAAGGCATGAAGGCCACTTTCATATTTCTACCTAAAGCCAACTCTCCTTTTTGGGTTGCATAACCTTCGCACAATACCTGACCTTTGGTTACTTTATCTCCTTTAACCACAATTGGTTTTAAGTTGATACTAGTCCCTTGATTGGTTTTTCTGAATTTTACTAATGGATATGTTTTAACATCACTATCAAAACTTACAGCAGCTTCATCTTCAGTACGATCGTATTGTATTCTTATCTCGTTAGCATCTACATAAAGTACCACTCCACTTCCTTCAGCATTAATTAACACACGTGAATCTGAAGCTACTTGACGTTCTAAACCAGTTCCAACAATAGGCGCTTGCGGCAACAATAAAGGTACTGCTTGACGCATCATATTTGATCCCATCAACGCTCTATTCGCATCATCATGTTCCAAGAAAGGAATTAAAGACGCCGAAATTGAAGAGATTTGGTTTGGTGCTACATCCGTAAAATGAAGATTGGATGGCTCAATCACTGGGAAATCGCCTTCCATTCTGGCAATAACTTTATCATGTAAAATCTTGCCATTTCCGTCAACCTTAACAGTTGCTTGAGCAATTAATTTACCTTCTTCTTCTTCAGCGCTTAAATAAACTGGTTCGTTTTTAATGTCAACATTACCATTTGTTACAGGACGATAAGGTGTTTCAATGAATCCCATTGAATTGACTTTCGCAAAAACAGATAGTGATGAAATTAAACCAATATTTGGTCCCTCTGGAGTTTCAATCGGACAAAGTCTTCCGTAATGGGTATAGTGAACGTCACGTACCTCAAAACCTGCTCTCTCTCTTGATAAACCTCCTGGTCCTAGCGCTGATAAACGGCGTTTATGAGTAATCTCAGCTAATGGATTTGTTTGATCCATAAATTGAGATAACTGGTTTGTACCAAAGAATGAATTAATAACAGACGACAAAGTCTTAGCATTAATTAAATCTATTGGCGTAAACACCTCATTATCACGAACGTTCATACGCTCACGAATGGTACGCGCCATACGTGCTAAACCAACACCAAATTGTTGTGATAATTGCTCACCAACCGTACGAACACGACGGTTAGATAAGTGGTCAATATCATCAATCTCAGCTTTAGAGTTGATAAGTTCTATTAAATATTTTATGATAGTAATGATATCTTCTTTGGTCAAAACTTGTTTGTCCATTCCAATATCAAGATTCAATTTTTTGTTCATTCTATAACGACCTACTTCACCCAAAGAGTAACGTTGGTCACTAAAGAATAATTTATCTATGATACCACGTGCAGTTTCCTCATCGGGTGGTTCTGCATTACGTAGTTGTCT
>NCDW01000070.1 GCA_002280395.1 Flavobacteriales bacterium 32-35-8 | reverse complement strand
AAAAAGCAGGTGTTCTTAATAAAGAAGAAGACAAGGACAAATTTACCTTTGACGCCGATTTTTAATTGAATTTTAAATTCTCAAAAGTTCAATTTTTTTGAGAATTCAATTAAAATGATATTTCCATTAGCAATGGAAAATTAATTAAGTTTTTATTAAATGTAAGTTTGGAAACTGGAATATAATAATTCATTTTCAAGCTTGCAAAAGTAACCAAGACCAACTAAGTTTTATCTAACTGACCATTAGAGCCCAAACTTGGAATGACCAATTAACTCATTTTCTGAAGGTGTATCAGAAAAGCTAAAAAACGTGTAAAGCAATGTATGTACTAAAAAGAGACGGAAGAAAAGAACAAGTCATGTTCGACAAAATTACAGCAAGAATTAGAAAACTATGCTATGGATTAAATGAGCTGGTAGACCCATTAAAAGTTGCGATGCGAGTTATTGAAGGTTTATATGATGGTGTAACCACTAGCGAATTGGACAATCTTGCCGCAGAAATTGCTGCAACCATGACTACCGCACACCCAGATTACGCACGTCTTGCTGCAAGAATTTCGGTGTCTAATTTACATAAAAACACTAAAAAGACTTTTAGTGACGTGATGCACGATTTATATACCTACATAAATCCAAGAACAGGTAAGGAAGCCCCACTTTTAGCCGATGATGTATATGAAGTGATCATGGCAAACAAAGATCTTTTGGATTCTACCATCATTTACAATCGTGATTTTGGGTATGATTATTTCGGATTTAAAACCTTAGAACGTTCCTATCTTTTAAAGTTAAACGGTAAAATAGCTGAACGTCCACAACACATGCTTATGCGTGTTGCCGTTGGGATTCATTTAAATGATATGGAATCGGTTATTGAGACCTATGAGCTCATGTCTAAAAAATACTTTACACACGCTACACCTACACTTTTCAATTCTGGTACACCAAAACCACAAATGTCGTCTTGTTTCTTATTAACTATGAAGGAAGACAGTATTGATGGTATATACGATACGTTGAAACAAACAGCCAAAATATCACAATCTGCCGGAGGCATCGGGTTGGCAATTCATAATATTCGTGCCACAGGAAGTTATATTGGCGGGACTAATGGCACTAGTAATGGTATAGTACCTATGTTGCAAGTGTTTAATGATACGGCTCGTTATGTAGACCAAGGAGGTGGAAAACGTAAAGGAAGTTTTGCCATTTATATTGAAACGTGGCATGCCGATATTTTCGATTTTTTAGACCTGAAAAAGAACCATGGTAAAGAAGAAATGCGCGCTCGCGATTTATTTTATGCCATGTGGATTTCAGATTTGTTTATGAAACGCGTGCAGGAAGATGGTCCGTGGACATTAATGTGCCCTAACGAGTGCCCAGGATTGGATGAAGTACATAGTGAAGCGTTTGAAACTTTATATATAAAATACGAAACTGAAGGTAAAGGCCGTAAAACCATTAAAGCACGTGAACTTTGGGAGAAAATATTAGAATCCCAAATCGAAACAGGTACGCCTTACATGTTGTATAAAGATGCGGCCAACCGTAAATCCAATCAACAGAATTTAGGAACTATCCGTTCTTCAAATTTATGTACGGAGATTTTGGAATATACCTCTCCAGATGAGGTGGCGGTATGTAACTTGGCATCCATTGCGTTGCCCATGTTTGTAAAGAATGGGGAATTTGATCATAAAGAGCTTTTCCGCATTACTAAACGTGTCACCAAAAATTTAAATAGGGTCATCGATAGAAATTACTATCCCGTAAAAGAGGCTGAAAACTCCAATATGCGTCACAGGCCAATTGGTTTAGGAGTTCAAGGATTGGCAGATACGTTTATACAATTGCGTATGCCTTTTACCAGTGATGAAGCCAAAAAGTTAAACCAAGATATTTTTGAAACCCTTTATTTTGCAGCCGTTACGGCGAGTATGGAAGAAGCAAAAGAAGATGGACCTTACCAAACTTATAAAGGATCTCCCATAAGCAAAGGCAAATTCCAACATAATCTTTGGAATATTAAAGATGAAGAATTAAGTGGCAATTGGGATTGGGATAAATTACGTAAACAAGTATTAAAACATGGTGTGCGTAATTCGTTACTGGTAGCCCCCATGCCAACAGCTTCAACATCCCAGATTCTTGGAAACAATGAGTGTTTTGAACCTTATACTTCTAATATTTACACACGTCGTGTATTATCTGGCGAATTTATTGTTGTTAATAAACATTTATTGGAAGATTTGGTAGAATTAGGTCTTTGGAATGATAATTTGAAACAAGAGATTATGCGCGCCAATGGTTCTGTACAAAACGTTGATGTACCACAAAACATAAAAGATTTATATAAAACCGTTTGGGAGTTAAGTATGAAAGACATCATCGATATGTCACGCCAAAGAGGGTATTTTATTGATCAGTCACAATCACTCAACTTATTTTTAGAGGGTGCTACGATGGCGAAATTAACATCCATGCATTTTTACGCTTGGAAGAGTGGCTTGAAAACCGGGATGTACTATTTACGTACTAAGAGTGCAGTTGATGCGATTAAGTTCACTCTAGACAAAGCACAAAAATTAGAACCCAATGCAGAAGTAGAGGAAGTGATAGATGAAGCCCATTTAGCACAACAAAAAAAGTTAGCGGTTAAAGCGGCAAACAAATTTGCCCAACAAAATACAGAAGTAGAGCCCATGTCTGCCGAAGAAATGAGAGCCTTAATCGCTCAAGCTAAAGCCGCAGAAGGCGACGATTGCTTAATGTGTGGGTCTTAATTTTTTATTTAAGTGTTTAAAGTTAAAAAGCATCTCTTTCGAGATGCTTTTTTATTATACTTTAATTTGGTATACTTATTTATACTGACATAAATAAGATGTTTGTCCAGATACTTTTACCTGAAACTTGTTGTTGGCATCAATTTGGTATGATTGACCAGCTTTATAGGTTGTCCATTCAGAACTGTTAGGTAATTTAACGGTCATTTCACCTTCTATAACAATCATGGTTTCATGGGTAGAAGTCCCAAATTCATAATCTCCTGCTTCCATAACACCAATTGTGGATTTTCCTATTGAGGACGTGTATCCTAAAGATTTAACGTTACCGCCAAAATATTCGTTTATTGAAATCATATGATTTATTTTTTTTGCGAAAATAGAGAACTTAGCTGAAGTAATAAAGAATGGATGAAAGATAATTGTTTAAATGGCATAAATTAAAAAAGGCACCTTTTAAAAGGTGCCTTTCAGTTATATTAAATAAGTTTCTATTAATTATTGGAAGCCATTAAAGCAAAAAACTTATCAATATTAGGAAGGATCACAATACGTGTTCTTCTGTTTCTTGCCATGTTTTCTTTGGAATCGTTTCCAACAAGAGGTTGATAACTACTTCTTCCTGCAGCAATCATTTTTTCAGGAGCCACAGCAAATTTTTCTTGTAGTTTTCTTACCACAGATGTTGCTCTTAAAACACTCAAGTCCCAATTGTCTGAAATATTTGCAGTACTTATGGTTCTAGAATCAGTGTGTCCTTCAACCATAACTTCTAAACTAGGCTCAGAATTTATAACATCTGCTAATTTTTGAAGAATTGCATCTGCCTTAGAACTCAATTGGTAACTCCCTGTATTGAATAACATATTATCGGCAATAGAAATCATAACCACCGTTTCGTTAATATCTACCGCAATATCTTCATCTTCGTTCATGTTACTGGCGCTTATTGTTTTTCCTAAATTATAAGCAATGGCCAAATTCATGGAATCTTTAAGCGTTCTAGCTTGGCTTAGTTTATTGGCATCTACTTTTGTTAATGTTTCTCGCATGACTTTTTTGGAATCGTTCGACATAATTGCTGCATTGTCTCCAACAACTTCATATTTAGAATCGCTTTCTTCTTTCAATGACATAATTTTAGAATTATATTCATCAACGCGAGCTTGAATGATATCAAATTTAGCTTCTAAATCTTCTTTAGCAACTCTGGTTTTTTGTAGTTCACTTTTTATTTCCCCATTTTCTTGCTCTAAGGCTACATATTTCTTTTTTGAAACACAAGAACTTACAATAATTGCAAGTAGTAGAATTGAAATTTTTCTCATAATTTTTAATGTTATTATATTAGACTTAATTTATTTACGGATATAAATAAGCTTTAGATGTTAAAATATTTTTATAGTAGCACATTTTATAAGGGTTTATTTGATGTTTTGATGGTGGAATTTATTGATAAAGTGACTAAAGCAACTAACACAGAATAACTTAGGGTAGTTTTGTAGCGATATGTAACTACAATAGTCTATAAATTTTAATCTAAAAAAAATGGTCAGACTTTACAAAGTCTGACCATTTTTAAACTATCTAATAGGTGTTATTAAAGCTCTAAAGCTTTTTTAACATCATTATTCATTAATAATTCTACGGGATTTTCTAGAGCTTCTTTAACAGCCACTAAAAAGCCAACACTTTCTTTACCATCAATAATTCTATGGTCGTAAGACAAAGCGACGTACATAATAGGACGTATTTCAACCTTTCCATTAATAGCTACAGGTCTCTCAACAATATTGTGCATCCCTAAAATGCCACTCTGAGGCGGATTGATAATTGGAGTAGATAACATACTACCAAATACACCACCATTAGTAATGGTAAAAGTACCACCTGTCATTTCATCAACGGTAATTTGACCATCTCTAGCACGTAATGCTAAACGTTTTACTTCAGATTCTACACCTCTAAAACTTAAGTTTTCGGCATTTCGTATCACTGGCACCATCAATCCTTTTGGTCCGGAAACGGCAATACTAATGTCGCAAAAATCATAGCTTACCATTTCATTGCCACTAATCATTGAGTTTACGGCTGGATACATTTTTAAAGCTCTAACTACGGCTAATGTGAAGAAACTCATAAAGCCTAAACTAACATTATGTTTGTTTTTAAAGGTTTCTTTATGTTCATCACGCAAAGCGAAAATAGGAGACATATCAACCTCATTGAAAGTGGTTAACATGGCTGTTGTATTTTTTGCTTCAACCAAACGTTCTGCCACTTTGCGGCGTAACATAGACATTTTACTTCTATTAGCACCTCTGCTTCCACCTGTAGGAGTTCCCATAGAAGGTACTGCGCTAACAGCATCTTCTTTAGTTACCCTGCCATCTTTTCCTGTTCCAGAAATGTTAGATGCACTGATGCCTTTTTCAGCTAGGATTTTCTTAGCAGCAGGACTAGCAGAACCTGTTGCGTATGTTTTAGTTTCTGCAGCCACTGGTTTAGGGGCTTCAGCTTTAGGAGTTTCAGCTTTTGGAGCTTCTTCTTTCTTTTCAACTTTTGGAGCATCACCTTCTGGTTTTGCAGCACTAGTATCAATTAAGCATACTACGGCACCAACGGCAACAGCATCACCTTCTTCAGCTTTAAGTGTAATAATACCACTAGCTTCTGCTGGAAGTTCAAGGGTTGCTTTATCACTATCAACCTCGGCTATGGCTTGGTCTTTTTCTACATAATCACCATCTTGTACAAGCCATGTAGCTATTTCCACTTCTTTAATGGATTCTCCCGGCGAGGGCACTTTCATTTCTAAAATCATTCTTTATAATTTTAATTATTTTATACTATATCAAAAACAGCATTAATAACCGCTTGTTGTCTTTTTTTATCTCTTGTGCTTGATCCTGGTGCAGGTACAGAGCTGTAAGGTCTTGCTAAAACATCTAATTTTACTAACGTTAGACGTTCTACAATATAACTCCATGACCCCATATTTCTAGGTTCTTCTTGCGCCCAAATGTATTTTTCAACGTTAGGATACTTATTGATAACATTCTGTATTTTGTCTAGATGCAATGGAAATAATTGCTCTATTCTTACCAGTGCAACATCATTTCTTTCCAATTTTTCACGTTGAGCTTCTAAGTCGTAATAGAATTTACCTGTACAGAATACTAATTTTTTAACATTTTTTGGGTCAATAACATCATCAATAACTTCTTGAAATCTACCATTTGCCAATTCATTAATTGAGGAAACCGCTTTAGGATGTCTCAATAAACTTTTTGGAGTGAAAACAATTAAAGGCTTTCTGTAATCGCGTTTCATTTGACGACGCAATAAATGGTAAATATTTGCCGGAGTTGTACAATTGGCCACAAACATATTATCGTTAGCACATAATTGTAAATAACGTTCTATTCTGGCAGATGAATGTTCTGAACCTTGACCTTCATAACCATGCGGTAATAAGACAACAATACCGTTTTGGGTTTTCCATTTATCTTCTGCGGCCGATAAATATTGGTCGAAAATAATTTGAGCACCATTACTAAAATCACCAAACTGAGCTTCCCAAATGGTTAACGTATTTGGATTTGCCATAGCGTACCCATAATCAAAACCAAGAACAGCATATTCAGATAAAAGGGAATTATAAATATCCATTTTACCTTTGTTCTCTGGGTTGGTATTTAATAAGTTGATTCGTTCTTCGGATATTTCATCACGTAAAATGGCATGACGGTGACTGAAAGTGCCACGCTCAACATCTTGCCCAGATATACGGACATTAAAACCTTCTTCAAGCAAACTGCCGTAAGCTAAGGTTTCTCCCATACCCCAATCTAAAGTATCGGTTTCAAAAACCATACTTGCTCTTCCTTCTAAAATTCGTTCTGCTTTTTTAACAAATTTCACTCCTTCAGGAACTGTTGAAACTACTTTAGCTATGTTTTTTAATTTATCTGAAGAGTACGTTGTATCCTCGCCTTCCAACATGGTGGTTAAACCACTTCGGTTAAAGCCTTGCCAACGTTCTTGCATGAACTCCCTAACCTTTGAAGCATCTAATTCCTTTGATTTGATATATTCACTTTCTAAAGTATTCTTAAATTCTTCATTGATGGCTTGAACATAAGCTTTGTCAATAGTGTTTTCTGCAATTAATTTGTTGGTATATATTTCAAAAGGATCTGGATGTTTTGCAATCGCTTTATATAAGTTGGGTTGTGTAAATCTAGGTTCGTCACCTTCATTATGGCCATATTTTCTATATCCCAATAAATCGATATACACGTCTTTTTTATAACGCATTCTGTAATCTAATGCCAATTCCACAGCATGTACAACAGCTTCAGCATCATCTGAATTTACGTGAAGTACAGGAGACAAAGTTACCTTAGCAATATCAGTACAATAGGTGCTTGAACGTGCATCTAAATAATTGGTAGTAAAACCAATTTGGTTATTAACGACAATATGTATGGTTCCGCCTGTTTTGTAACCATTTAATTGGCTCATTTGAGCAACTTCATATACGATACCTTGGCCAGCAATAGCAGCGTCACCATGAACTATAATTGGTAATATTTTAGAATTATCACCATCATAATCACTATCAATTTTTGCTCTGGTAATTCCTTCGGCTACAGAAGCAACGGTTTCTAAATGTGATGGATTTGGAACCAAATTCATCTTAATGTTTTTTCCGTTTTGATATGTTTTATCTAATGTCAATCCTAAATGGTATTTTACGTCGCCATCTATATGCGCATCTTCAAAATCTTTACCATCAAACTCGCTAAAAAGCTCATGAGCTGGCTTTCTAAATATATTTATAAGTGTGCTTAAACGACCTCTATGAGCCATTCCTAAAACACATTCTTTAACTTGATATTTTTCAACAGCATAAAAAAGCGTGTTGCTAATGGCTGGAATTAATGATTCACCACCTTCTAAAGAAAAACGTTTTTGCCCAACGTATTTGGTCTGTAAAAAGTTCTCAAAAGTTACGGCTTGGTTTAATTTAGAAAGAATGTATTTTTTCTTTTCTGCCGAAAAATTTGGCTGATTATCATTTAAATTAAGTTTGTCCTGCCACCATTTAATCACATCAGGATTACGAAGGTACATGTATTCAATACCTATAGAACTGCAATAGATGCGTTCTAGATGTGTGATAATTTCACGCAAAGTCTTAGTGCCAATACCTAATATTTCACCTGCATTAAAAGTAGTATCCAAATCACTTGCAGAAAGTCCGAAGTTTTCAATACCCAATGTTGGCGAGTAGCTTCTTCTATCGCGAACTGGATTTGTTTTTGTAAACAAATGGCCGCGCATTCTATAACCATCTATTAGTTTAAGAACTTGAAATTCTTTTTCAAGTTTTTCAGGTATTTGGGTAGAAACACCTTCAACAATTTCACCGGTTAAACCATAACTCTCACTACCAAAGTCGTAACCTTGAAAAAAGGCCCTCCAACTTGGCTCTACAGAATCGGGGTTTTGTAGATATTGGTCGTATAAATCGGCAAAATAGGCCGTATGTGCTGCGTTTAAAAATGAAAATTTATCCATTATAATTAATACTTCAGAAAAGTGATTTCAAAATTTCGTCAAAAATACAACTTTTGCTAAAAATAGAAGTTTCTTTTAATATATTTATAAGAGTTTTAAATGCCTTTTCACCAATAAATTGATGATTTTGTTAATTTATTGTAAAATTACAATCGAATGAATAAAATAATAACAATTCAGAAAAAAGCAACCTTTATTATTATCCTTTTTTTCGGTTTTAATAATTTGGTACAATCCCAACAGACCAATGATTTTTGGGGTCATGTGCGTTTTGGTGGCGGCATAGGCTTGGGTTTTGGAAACGGTTTTTTTAGCGGAACCTTGGCTCCAAGTGCCATTTACGAATTTAATGAAACCGTTGCTTTGGGTTTAGGATTGAACGGCACCATTAACAACAGAAAAGGTTTTTATAAGTCGACCATTTACGGGGGAAGCATCATTGGCTTGGTAAATGTGATTCCAGAATTGCAACTTTCTACGGAATTTGAAGAGCTTAGAGTGAATAGGAAATATGATGCTTTTTATAATCTTCCAGACGATAATTATTGGTCGCCTGCTTTATTTTTAGGTTTGGGTTACAGGAGTGGTAACGTTACTTTCGGTATTAGATATGATGTATTATATGATAATGAAAAAAGTATTTATGCCGATCCTTGGATGCCGTTTGTTAGGTTTTATTTTTAATGTTTTATTAAATAATTATTCCTTTTAAAGTATCATTGTTTGTGTCTTTTTATTTCAAGATATAAAATATCTTTGCCACTTTGGATTGTATTACCCGTTTTACTAATAGTATTCAAATCGAAAAAGAAAGATTTTTAATCAATTAGAAGTTTGATATTTATCATAATTTTAATGAAAATAGATAGTTAGTTTTGTTATATGATTTCTGCAATAGCTAATAAAATAA
>NCDW01000069.1 GCA_002280395.1 Flavobacteriales bacterium 32-35-8 | reverse complement strand
CGTTTCTATTTTCTGTTGGTACTGTTTTTATAGTATTGACCCATTCTCTAACTAAAAATGCTGAATCTTCTTCTGCATTAAAAAGTTGAATTGGGTTTTCTTTTGAAACCACACGTATCTTGTAAGGATTGCTTTTATAAAAATCCCAATCAGATGGTTTTCCTTCTTCATTTTCTGGATAAGTAACAAAGGTATCTTCATCTGTTTTTACAACTATATTGTAGGTTAAAACACCTTTAGTAACTTTTTCTGATGGAATTGTTGCCGAATAATTATAGCCGTGTGTATTAACCATATCAATAACTTCAGCTTTATAATTTCCGCCTAAAACTATCTGAATTTGTTTTGGTTTTTTAGGGGCTACGTATTGAACATTTAAAGTTATCGCTGTGTTTTCGGTAATTTCAGTAGCTGCTGTATGTTTTAGCCAAGGTTTGCTTACTGTCGTTTTTGGCGCATAAAAATCTTTTAGCTTATTTACACCAAACGCATCATTTGCCAACAGCTTTTTAGGATTCCCTTTTTTAGTCAGAATATAAGTGCCTGGTTTTATATTAAATGAATTATTGACTACCGTTGTTGCGTATTCATTATTGTCATTTATGGCCTCTATAGTAAAATCAACTCCTAAATCTTTAATACTAAGAGTCATATTATGGGTTTCCCAATTTACAACGGCCACTGTTTTTTTAAGGCTGTTTCGCCCAAAAGGATCATCAACCCAAATAGCATCAGGTAAAACTTCTAAGCGCCAAACTCCTTTATCAATTTTATCAAAAAAATAAGCTCCCAAACCTGTATATTTTACTAAAGCTGAGTTTCCGAAACCTGTAATTTGTTTTAGCCTTTTTTCATTTTTAGGAATCGAGTTTGTATTGTTGGTATAAATGAATTTGTTTTCGGAATTATATTCGGCTAAATCATTTAGATAATCAACTTTAAAATCTCCAAAAGTGGTATTATCAGGATATTTTCCAAAATCTTTGTTCCTAGGGATTTGATGAAACACTTCGGAAGTAATCATTAAACTTAATGCTTTTTGAGGCGTGTACACTAAATTCATATAATGTGTATTGTACTCAGTATTTGTGTAAGCTAAATAAGTAGGATCGTAAGCAAACTGTGTTCCTATTTGGATTCCTGCTTTTCTAAAACTTCTTGCCATTGCAGGATACATATATGATTTCCCAACATCGGCAGCATCAAATTCGTAAACCAATTTTGCTTTTTTCTTTTCCTTTATTATATAATCAAACGGAATATTATAATGATCTACATTAGGCAATAAGTTACCAACCAATTCCTTTTGATAGGTTAATCCTGTTGGATACCATTGAAAAGTACCGCCTTGAATATCTGATTTAAAATAAGCTTCGGCTAGATGAACGCTATGGCTAACATTATAAAAAATTGGTTTTTTACAATCTGTTTTTCTCATAGATGCAACCATACGATTTATATAATCGGTTGCTTCTTTTTCTGTACCATGATGCTGCGGTTCATTACTAATTTCGAAAGCAATAAGGTTAGGGTCATTTTTATAAGCCAAACCTGTATAAGGATTTACATGATTTAAAAACTGATACAAATAATTCTCTTGTGCTTTGATAGCTTCTGGATTAGTTAAACAGGCTTCTTTTCCATATTTATTTGAAAATCCTGGTGTATTTTTATCGGGTTCTGGCCATCCATTTCCCCAAAAAGCAATAGGTGTAATTACATAATTAATGTTTTTTTCCTTGAGTTTTTTTAATAAATAATCAAATAACTTTAGGTGTTCATTATCTATTAAATTTCCAAGAGTATCACTTACTTCGGTGTCCCAAACGTGAATGCGATATAAGTCAAATCCAAGCCTTGAAAAATGATATACATCATTATCTATAGCCTCTTTTGGATCAATCCCCATTTTCTTTGCAGAACGATATGCGTGTGCAAAAGGTACGGTATAATTTACTCCAAATCCTTTAACTTCTTCTTGGTTTTTCTCCCAGCGCATTAAGCCATTTTTATCTACATATACGTTTCCTTTTGAAGAAGTATTTTGTGCTGTTACATTAGCAGGCATAAATAAGCATATCAACATAATAAAACTTGATATACCCATTAAAACACTGTAAAATCTATTCTTTTTGAAATACAAATACTTTTTTGCTATGTATATAGATGTAATCATTTATGAGTTTATTTTTAAAGAGTTAAAGCTAATTTGTAAAATTGCATCCCTAATGTTGCTTTATTATTGTTGTCAAATAAGGTTGCATTGTCCCAATGAGAACCTACTCCCCAGAGTGTTTTACTAGTTGTAGAAACCCAAGCTGGCTCCCAGTAAACGATACCTTCTCCTCCAGCACTAGCAACAACTTCTTTTAATTTCTTCAAATATGCTAATTGTCCTTCTTGAGTAGCAGCATAACCATTAATCAATGCGCCAGAACCCAATATATTATCGGCTTTGTCATTATTATTCATCGTAAATGGATAAGCTGTTTCTACAATCATAAGACGTTTTTTGTAGGTACTTATCAATGTTTTAAGAGGTACTGAAACATCACTCAAAGTGTATTTAGACCAAATAGGATAGTAGGATAACCCAATCCAATCGTAATCAGTTATACCAGCAGGAGTAGCTTGTTCAAACCACCACAAGGCATTTTCGGGTTGTGCAATATGAAGCATCACCTCTATTTTCTTGTTTTTCTCTTTTGAAATATCTCTTACCGCTTTAATTCCTTTATTAATCAAATACGAATTACGTGTCCAATCTATCGGCCAAACTAGTTTATCTCCTTGCATAATCATTGGGTTTATTTCGTTACCCACTTGTACTATTTCTGGCAGCAAATTCTCCTTGGCTAAATTATTTAAAGTCTCATAGGTATAATCATAAAGCAATTTCCCTAAAGCTTCTTTATTATTCATTTGACTTTCCCAAGCCACAGGTATTTTTTGCTTTTCAGGATCTGTCCATGAATCGGAATAATGAAAATCCAACAGAACGTTCATTCCTTCGGCTTTTGCTCTAGAAATAGTTTTCTTTACATCTTCATAATTAGAATACTTTGTCCAAGTTGCATTGTGCCATAAACGAACACGTACTAAATTTGTCCCTGCCTCTTTAAAAATTTTAAAAGGATCTTGAGCAACGTTCTTATCGTTTTTATAAATGGCGCCATGATCTTCCATTTCATTTACATAAGATAAATCGGCTCCATAATAAAAGGAAACCTTTTCTTTATCCGGTTCTGGGATTACTGCATCTTTTTCTGTACTTCCAGCGTCATTCTGACAAGAGCCAAAATTAAAGCAAGCTAGAATTAGAGCTGTATGGATAAATTTCATTCCTCTTTTCATGGTTTTTAATTTATTCTAACGTAATTGTTTTAGCAATTCCGTTAATAGTTAATTTATAAGTTCCAGGCGTTCCTGTAAACCTAAAATTGGCATCACCACTTCCATCACTTACCAGATTAGAATTAATTGTATAACCGGCATCCTGATAATAGGTGTAATTGTTCTTAGTATCCCAGGTATTGAAAGCGTGAAAGAATCGGAAAACTTCATTTGATAATGCAATAGTTGCCGACCAGATATTTGGGGTAGCTTCAACAAATTCGATAGTACTTGCATTAAAATTCCAGCCACCAGGTACAGCACCTCCCACTGCCCAAAGAGAGCTGGATGCTGTCAATACAATTGTTTTTTTAGTATTATCAATTGTTATGGTGTAAATCCCCGGAGTTCCAACAAATTTGAAGTTTTCATTATCTAATGCATCTTCCAAATTAGCATCAATTGTATATCCCTGGTCTTTATAGTAAGCATATTTAAAATCGGATGACCAGTTTCCTGATTCCTGAAAAAACCTGAAATTACCTGCCGCTAATCTAACTTTGGCCTGTAAAACATTGTTATCACATTTCATTTCACCAGTAGTTTTAAAATTCCAACCGATATCTGTCAAAGCCGCTCCAACCGCAAAAAGTGATGGGCAAGTATTTCCTGCAGCCACAGTTTCGATCCATTTAATGCTTATTGGTTGTACTGTAGAAAAAGTTTCATTAGCTCCGGTAGTTCCAGCGGTAGCTTTTATTCTAAAAAATACCTGACCGCTATTATTTGCCGAACCATCGGTATTAGTAGTTGACGGATCATCGTCCAATCCTAAATCTCTGGCAAACTCTAATAATTTACCAACAGTTACTGCCAAATTATTTTCGCTTGTAGAACCAACAACTTTAAAAACAGAAAAGTTTTCGTGGATAGAACCCTGAAGTTCATAAGTGATGTTTGTTGGTACACCAAAATCTGCAGATTCCCAAATAAATCGATCGGCTACATTTTCTTTGGTAGCCTGTGACAATAAATAATTTGCCGAAAAAGAGTTGGTAAACGCGATACCGTCAACATCTGGCTTTGCAACAAAAACCGGAGAATTATCGTCTGAACAAGCATTTAAACTTACTAATGTAATCAATGCTACAAATATTAATATTAGTTTTTTCATTGTATATATCTTTAATTTTTTTATCTGTTTTTTAATAACCTGTGTTTTGTTTCAAATTTGGATTAGCCGCAATACTGGCTCTTGGAATTGGGAAAACCTTGTATATATCACTAATTCCAATACCACTCACTACGCTTCCTTTCCAAGACCAATTGTAGGTTCCGCCGGTAAATTTTCCAAAACGAATTAAATCCTGTCTTCTGTGCGCCTCACCATAGAGTTCTACCATTCGTTCATTCAAAATTAAATCCAGGTTAAGATTAGCAACAGTTATCAACTTTGTATTATTTGCTCTGCTGCGCAACAGATTAACATAATCCTTTGCGGTAGTCAAAGAGCCTCCGGCACCTCCTCTAAGAACTGCTTCGGCATACATTAAATAAACATCAGCCAATCGAAACATCGGGAAATCGGTATCTACAATTTCAGTTGCTGAACCATTAACTCCTGTAGAAGTTTTATTAGACCATTTGGCCGTGATATATCCGGTTCCATAATTGTCCATACTGGTCATTTCAATGGTTCTGTCTTTACTAATAATGGTATTTCTGTCATCATTATCATAGTCTCCATTAAGCATTGTTTGAGAAAATTGTTTGGTTACTCTCAATCCTCCTGCCCATCCGGCAACACCAAAATCGGCTCCGTTTTGTTCTAAAGATCCTACCTGAGCATTCACCATTACGGTTGTTGGCCCATAATTTTGAGTCACCATTCCATCAGAAACTATAGGAAATATAATTTCGTTTCTGGCAGCAGCCGTATGGTTATCTGCCTTAAAGTTGTTTGCATAAACCGGTGTTAATGAAAATCCTGCTTCAATAATATCGCTACAATAACTAATACATTGATCGTATTTTTTTTCACCAATAAAAACTTCTGCATTCAAATAGATTTTTGCCAGCAACATCCAGGCAGCAGCCTTATCTACTCTGGCATATTCATTTTGAAGTGGGTTTTTCAAATCCGGAATTATCGCTGTTAATTCTGATTCGATAAATGAAAATAACTCAGGACGTTCATATTGTGGCGACTGATAAGCTCCCACCGGATCATTCTCAGTAACAAATCCTGCTTTTCCAAACAAATCCATCAAATGGTAATAAGCTAATGCTCTTAAAAATCGGGCTTCGGCTCTATAGGTTTTGATTTCATTTCTCAATTCAGCACTAACTCCTCTGCTATTTAATTTCGCATCCGATGTTTGTCGAAGATATTCATTAACAAAAGCCACTTCGGTCATACATCTTCCAAAAAAACCTCTAATCACCACATTGTCTGAAGTCCAGGTATTGCGGTTTAAACCTCTTAATCCCGGGTCATTTTCCCATGACCATTTTACCTCATCAGTAGTTAATTCCTGTAAGTTCCAAAAACCTCTTCCATATTGACTTGTTCCTGCATCTAAACCTGAGATATTAGAACTACCCGGTCCTGTAGCTCCTGTTAAAGATAAATTACCGTAAACACCAGCCAAACCTTGTTTGTAAGACTCAGGGGTGGAATAGAAATCATCTACCATAAGTACATTAGGGTCTTTGACCTCAATATTAAGATCATTTGTACATCCAAAAAGTACCAACAGCATACCCAAAATGTAAATTGTTTTATGTTTTATTATATTCTTCATGTTGTTTCTTTTTAAAATTTCATATTAGCTCCTACTAAAAAAGTTCTAGGTCGGGGAGTTATTGAATTATCAATTCCGTTAGCAAATACTTCAGGATCTAAACCGGAATAATTGGTAATAGTAAATACATTTTGCACACTTGTCGATAAACGGATAGAAGAACGAGAGTTGAATATATCCTCAAATGTGTATCCAAGACTTATATTATCCATTTTTAAAAAGGAAGCATTTTCAACGTAATAATCAGAAAGCAATACGTCTTCGGTAGAGTTAAAATTGGTATCTAAAACTGATTTTGGTAAGTTAGATACCACCGAACTATTTCTTAATAAATTGTATTGCGCTCTTGTAGCATTGGCTCCATTATAAACGTAATTACCCAAACTGGCTCTCATGTTAAAAGAGAAGTCTATGTTTTTATAATTAATATTGGATGCAAATCCCATAGTTACCTTTGGCATATTATTATGGTGAATGTATAAATCGGCATCATTAATGATATTGTCTCCATTCAAATCAGCATAAGCGCCTTCAATTGGTTTTCCTTTGGTATCATAAATTTGTTTATACACATAAAATGAAAAAGGGGTATAACCAACTCTGTGTATTTGTGCAGTAGATCCTCCTCCTGCACCGGCACCGGTTGTACCTACTAATTGATCCTGACCTAATGCCAAACTTTTAATTTCTGTTTTTATAAAAGTGCTATTGAAATTCACATTCCATTTCAATCCGTTTTTGTTTTTAATAATATCAGCACCTACAGAAAACTCAAGTCCTTTTGAAGTAAAATTACCGATGTTTTGGAATCCCGAATTACTAAAATTAGAACCGTCTGAAATAGCGGCATTAGCAAGCAAATCTTTAGATTCTTTATAAAAACCTTCCACAGTAGTCGTTATTCTGTCATTAAAAAATCCAAAATCAAGACCCGCATTATACGTTGTGGTTTCTTCCCATTTTAAATATTCATTCCTAAATTGTGGTATAGCAATAGTGGTTACTGTATTTCCAAAAATATATTGAGAAGTTGACAAACCTGTACTATATCTTGACATGAACAAATCTAAATTGCTTTGTCCTATATCCTGTTGCCCCGTTACTCCCCATCCTAATCTTAATTTTAAGTTCGATAACGCTTTAGACTCCGGAAACAAATCTTCCTTAACTTTCCAGGCAAAGGCTGCAGAAGGGAAATTACCCCAACGATTTGATGGGCTGAAACGGGAAGTACCGTCTCTACGATAAGATACTGTAAAAAGGTATTTATCATAAAAAGAAAGGTTCGTTCTTCCGAAAAATCCAATTAAAACTAAGTTTGGATCTATACTTAAAACAGGAACACTGGCAACCCCATCATCTAATAATTCATTAGTATTGTATCTTTCGTTGGTGAATTTTTGATACGAATAACCCGCTGTAGCTTCAAAATTTAATTTTCCAAATTCTTTTTTATAAGCAAAATAACCATCCATTAAATAATTGCTCAGCTCATTAGAATATTCTGAATACGATCCTATAATACGTCCATCAGCCTGAGAAAGCGGATTTTTATCAGATACTCTTGTAAAACCATCGGCAGTACTTTTATCCATACCTACGTTTACCACCGCAGTCAATTCAGGTAAAAAGTGGAAATTATAATCTAATTTCACATTACCATACAACCTTTTCACTTCACTTCTGCTATTGCGTTGCAACAACTCAGCAACCGGGTTCAAAGGAGCGCGTTCAGTTAAATCACTCTTGTTGATAACACCGTCATGATTATCTGTATAATATTGAAAGTAGCCTCCAAAAACAGAATTCGAATCATAAACAGGCTGCGTAGGATCAAAAGTTAAAGCATTCCCTTGTTGCCCCGAAGCAAATCGGTTTTTTTCCAAAGAAGCATTAGCATTCACACTAATTTTTAAATGATTATCAAATAAACTTGGATTTAAGCTTACAGAACCTGTGTTACGCTCAAATTCCGAAGTCAGCATCAAACCATTTTGTAATGTTCTTCCAAAAGAAGCTCTCGATGGAATTTTGTCAAACAACATTCCGTTTACCGAAACATTTGTATTTGCAGAAATACTTGATCTGTAAATTTCTTTTTGCCAATCGGTATTTGCTGTTCCTAATAATGGCAATAAAGTTGGGTTTTGTAAACTTACCAATTCTCTTAATTCATCTCCACTAAAAACATCCACTTTGTTTGCAAGCGTGTTCACACTCATGCTCATGTCCAGAGTAGCAGAAAAAGTTTTAGTTCCTTTTTTCAAAGTAATAATAATAACTCCGTTTGATGCTCTGGAACCATAAATTGCCGTTGCCGAAGCATCTTTTAAAACAGAAAAAGATTCAATGTCATTTGGATTAATCGAACTCAATATCGAACGCGAACCTCCTATTGAATTGTTATCTACAGGCAATCCATTAATTACAATCAAAGGATCATTGGACGCTCCTAATGATGCTCCTCCACGAATTCTAATAGTAGATCCCGCTCCCGGATCTCCACCTGTTGTAATGGATAAACCTGCTACACGACCTGTTAAAAGATTTTCGGCCGTAACAATGTTTCCTTTATTAAAATCTTTAGCAGTTACCGAAGTTACTGATCCCGTAGCATCCTTAACTTTTGTACTACCATAACCTATCACTACAATTTCTTCCAGTTTTTGAGTATCCTCAGTTAAACTAATATTAATCGTTTTTGATTTTGCCGGCATTTCGACCTTTTGGTATCCCATAAAAGAAAATACCAAAACATCATTTTGATTCACTTCAATTTGATATTTACCATCTAAATCGGTTGTGGTTCCAAGATTAGAACTCTTGATAGTTACACTCACTCCGGGAATAGAAGCAGCAGTTGTCGCATCTTTAATAATTCCTGAAACTTTTAATTTCTGACCAAAAGAAGCTACGGAAAAACATAAAAACAACAGCATAATAAAATGTTGCTTTACATTAAAACAGCTTCCTTTTTTTCGATAGCGGTTCATCATAAATAGTATTTTTTAAGTTAGTTAGTTTAGTTTTAATATGTATCATTTTTTATCCTCACT
Organism: Flavobacteriales bacterium 32-35-8; assembly: GCA_002280395.1. Taxonomy (GTDB): domain Bacteria; phylum Bacteroidota; class Bacteroidia; order Flavobacteriales; family Flavobacteriaceae; genus Confluentibacter. The sequence goes on along the minus strand of NCDW01000069.1, from coordinate 108 downwards.
GAAAAATCACACATACTAATTAGATAGGTGCAAGTACCTGGATTATCTAAGTTTTGATGCGGGTCAGTTTCGTTGATTAGGGGTGAAGAATTCGTCACTTTATTCAAA
>NCDW01000068.1 GCA_002280395.1 Flavobacteriales bacterium 32-35-8 | reverse complement strand
TTGCTCATTACTCATTACTAATCATTCATTACTAATTATTCATCATCCTTCACTTCCAAGCTATCCTCATATTCAATAATGAAAATCTCCTCATTGTCACGTTTCATATAATATTCTTCACGCGCAAATTTTTCCAGTCCTTCTTCGTTGTTCAACTTTTTTAAAGCCTTATTATCTTTTTCGATTTCCTTTCTGTAATACTCTTTTTGGGCTTCCAAATCATCAATCTCTTGGTTTAATTCTCTGTGGATTAGCCAAGAATTGGCATCAAAAAACAGCATCCAAATGATGAACACAAACAGAATAAGAACAAATATGTTCTTAAAAGGTTTTAACAATGTCTTTTTGTTGAATGTCATTTTACAATTTTTGATGGATTATAGAACGTACAATATCTATCGCTACCGTATTGTATTTATTGTTTGGAATGATAATATCGGCATATTCTTTTGTTGGTTCAATAAACTGGTCATGCATGGGTTTTAAGGTGTTTAAGTACCTTGTTAACACTTCGTCCAAATCCCGTCCGCGTTCCGAAATATCACGTTTCAATCGTCGTATCAAGCGTTCATCGGTATCGGCATGTACAAATATTTTAATGTCGAACATCTTTCGTAACTCTGGATTAGTCAATATTAAAATGCCTTCCACAATCATCACTTTTCTAGGGTGTGTTACGATGGTGTCGCCCGTTCTATTATGCTTAACGAACGAATATACAGGTTGGTGTATAGTATTGCCATTTTTTAATGCCTTTAAGTGATTTTCCAACAACTCAAAGTCAATGGATCTTGGATGATCAAAATTAATATTGATACGCTCTTCATAACTTAAATGTGTGGTATCCTTATAATAGGAATCTTGCGAAATAACACCCACTTCACCTTCGGGAAGTTCATTTAAAATCTGATTGACGACCGTTGTTTTTCCGCAACCTGTACCACCTGCAATACCAATGATAAGCATAAAAATGTTTTACGAACTAGACAAAGTTAGTTAAACAGTAAGTGAGTTTAAATGTTTGAGGGAGATTTATTTTTTAATGATTTTCCCTAACTAATCATGTCATAACTGTCACCCTGAACTTGTTTCAGGGTCTCATTAATAAAATAATGATTATCATTGGAGTGCTGATGCTGAAACAAGTTCAGCATGACAACACTGAAGGATATTCATTATTTTTTAACCTCTGATACTTCTTTTACGGTCACTATCTTTTCATTTTTATTGCCCCAGCTGTTGGTAATGTAATTCATGACATCCGCAACTTCATCATCAGTTAATCCTTGGCTAGCCATCACGCTATTGTATTTTTTTCCGTTTACTACCACTTCACCTTGCAAACCATATTTAATGGCATGGATACTTTTAGCACGATTATTCATTAAGAAGTCTGATTTTGCCAAAGGGGGAAAAGCGCCAGCGAGGCCTTCTCCGTTACCCATATGGCAAGTAATACAGAAATCCTGATAGATATCTTTTCCTCGTTTGATGCTTTCATCTAAGTCTTTATTCTGACTATAAATGGTGTTGCATGTTATGGATACAAATCCCAAACAAATGATTGAGAATAACTTCATTAAATTAGTTAGGGATTACTTTAACAATACCTTTTCCTTCTACACCCAAATAAATAAACCCATCGGGCGCTTGTACCACGTTTCTAACACGTCCTACGCCTTCAAAAAGTTTTTCACGTTTTATTACTTTATTGTTTTCAAGTACCAAACGCTCTACATAACCAAACTTTAGGGAGCCAACTAAAAGATTGCCTTTCCAATCAGGATATTTGTCCGATGTCACCATGGCAAAACCAGAAGGCGCAATAGAGGGTACCCAATAGAATAACGGTTGTTCCATGCCTTCTTTTGCGGTTAATTCCGTAAGAATTGTGTTGTCATAATTAATGCCATAAGAAATCACAGGCCAGCCGTAATTTTTACCTTTTTTAACGATGTTTATTTCATCACCACCTTGTGGACCATGCTCATGTGCCCAAATCTCCCCAGTAATGGGATGTTTTATCATACCTTGAGGATTTCTGTGACCATAGCTCCAAATAGCTTTTTTTGCGTTTGGGGTATTTACAAATGGGTTGTCTTCTGGTATTCTGCCATCATCATACAACCTGTATATTTTACCGTTATCTTTTGTCAGGTCTTGCGGATTTACAAAATGATCGCCACGTTCGCCTGCAGAGAAGTACAAATACCCATCGTTATCAAAAACAATGCGAGAACCAAAATGCTGGCCTCTGGTGGTATTCGGACCTGCTTTATATAATACTTCTTGGTTTGTTAATGATGTGCCACTTAATTTCGCTCTCATAAGGGCTGTATTGCCTCCAGTACCTTCACCTTCTGATGAGGCATACGTCATGTAAATCCAACCATTATTGGCGTAATCGGGATGTAATTTGATGTCCAAGAAACCACCTTGCCCACGATTATACACTTCGGGAGCTCCAGTTATATTGGTTTTTACGCCATCTTTAAAATGAATCAACGCACCCGCTTTTTCGGTGATAAGCATGCTGCCATCTGGTAGAAATTCCAATCCCCAAGCTATGGGAATGTCTGAAACCACGACTTCAGTCGTATAGCTAAGTGTTTTAGGATCTTCGGCTTTCACTGAAGATTCTGTTTGTTGTGCACACGCAGAAAGTGCTATTGTAATGAACGGAATAATAAAAATTAGTTTTTTCATAGCGTAAAATATTTCTATAAAGTTAATAAGAATTATTTAAAAATTGTAATTAACATTAATGCCCGCATAATAGTTCACGGGATTGCCCGGATAATAATATCTGGCAGGGGTGGTTCCAAAAGCAGGGGCATTGATAAGTATTTGTGAGGCATATTTTTCATCAAAAACATTATCTAAACCATAAAATATGTTGGCTCTTAATTTTTTGGTAATGCCTAATCTATAACCCACTTTCACGTTTGTTAATTTGTAATGGTCAGAATACAAACTATTGCTATCATTCATTGGGATGCTGCCCACATATTGAAAGTTAATGTTTCCGTAAAACCCTAATTTAGAGTTGAAATCGATACCCGCATTAAATACGTCGTTAGGTACTCCTGTTAAATCGTTACCAGAAAAATTATCGGTGTCATCAACAAATTCCTTGAAGCTGTAATCATTTAGCGAATAGCTCACAAATGAACCCAGTGTAAACGATTCCTTAGCTAAGATGTTGTAATTTAAAGCCAACTCCAAACCGTCATGTTGCGTTCTTCCGGCATTAATACCAATATACTGGTCTAAAGCCGTTCTTCTGGAAACCAGCAGGTTTTTAATATCCATTCTATACAGTGCCAAGTTAAAGAACAATTTGTTTTTAATGACGGTGCCTCTGGTGCCGACTTCAAAATTCCAACCCGTTTCTGGTTTTAAGTCTTGGTTTATTTGTCCGTCTGGCATCAAAGTTTCCAAAAGTGTGATGGGTGAAAATCCGTGACTGATATCAGAATATACCGTAATATCATCAGAAATAAGATGCGAAATGCCAAACTTAGGAGACAAAATGCCATCAAACCCATAAGAGCCCGATTGATCTGGGTCTTCAGACGAAGCCATAAAACGATCGTTCAAGTCGTATGACGTTTGATTGTAATTCAAGCCAAGCGTCACCAGTGTTTTTTCCGTTAGGTTATAATTGGTTTCCAAAAACAAGTTAAAATAAGAACGTTTCTCTTTGAAATTGACCAATTGGTCTCCTTGCACACTGCCCGTACCTTCTGGGAACTCTTGATAACGATTTACATAAGTGCCATATTTATAAGTATCCCTAAACACTTCGCCACCAATGGTCCAATCTAAATTATTACCAAATAGGGTGGTGTTGCCTATCAATCGGCTTCTTAAACCTATGGCAAAGGTGTCGTCTTCTAAAATATCAAAAGGTCTTGGTTCGTAACCACTTCCAAATGATGTGAATACACTCGTGCTTTGTTTTAAATGGTCGTTATAGTCGTGGTTCCATGATAACCCAAAAATACCACGTTGTGAATCTTCGTAACCTTTGGATTGTTGCCATGTAAATGCTGCGGAGGACGGATTGTTTATATAGGCATTCTGACTTATGGAACTAGGTATATAAGCAAACAAATCTACATAGCTCATTAAAAACGTCAGTTCGTCTTTCTCACTTAAAAAGTGATTGGTGTTTAACGTGAATGTTTGGCGGTCATATTCCCCATTAGCTCTATAACCATCAGTGTGCGTGTTACTATATATAGCTCTAAAACTGTTTTTTTCAGACCCGTGATTTACATTTAATACTTCCTTGAACAAACCAAAAGAACCAAACATGAATTCGCCATTGGCAGTCGTTTCATTCAAATAAGCATTTTGAGGCGTTAGGTGAATGGTGCCACCCAAACCAGCGCCATACATGCTCGAAGCGCCTTTATCAATCTCCAATCTGGCAATAGAGGTGAGCTCAAAATCTTCAATATTGGTTTCGCCGCTACCGTTAGTTAAAGGAATATCTTTAAAATAAGCCCTTATTTTAGCGGTGCCGTATAAGTTTCTAGAGCCCACACCACGTATGGTAATCCTATTGGTGTTTAGGGCAGCCGTTTGCATTAAAACACCAGGCACCCTGCTTAAAGTTGGGGCTATGTTGGTGCTGTTAGCACGTTCTATATCGCCTGCCGAAATAACATTTACGGTTGTTGTGGCCGTTTTTAATCGTTTTGGAAGTTGATTGGCGTTAATAACGACCTCATTAAGTTCGGAAGGGTTGATGCTAAGTTGAATGATTTGATAACTTTTGTTTAAGGTGACATCAACGGCATTGTAACCTGATTTTTTAAACGAATACGTACCCGATTGTGGAACTTCAAATTCCCCTTGGTTGTTTGAAACATACGATTGATTGTTAGTGCTGTTGGTAATGTTTACATTGCTTAGGGGCGTACCATTTTCAATATCTATTACTTTTCCTTTAAAGGTATCTTGCGACATAAGGGTGTGTATAGGCACAAGGATATAAAGTAATGCGGCTTTAAAAAAGAATCTCATTATGGTGTTTCGTTTGGTTTTTTAATTAAAGGCATAAAACTATTACTAAATATTTAATTTTTTTAACTCCATTCCTATAAAAGAATGTTAATTATAGGGTATTGTTAAGGCTTTAAGCTATTTTACTAAATAATAATAAAACCTATTGCAGAACATCAATATTTATATATATTTGCACACTTGATTTTGGAACTGGAAATAATCATTTCTTTTAACAAATAAAAGACGTATTGAACGCGTTGTTTAGAGCCTTGCGCCAGCTGGCCCTTCACTAAAAATGTCCTCAGGACATTTTCTTAACGTTCAGTCCGGGGTGTAGCCCCTCGACTTCGCTCGGGATAAACTACACTACGGGTTAATATTTTTCGGGGTGTAGCGTAGCCCGGTTATCGCGCCTGCTTTGGGAGCAGGAGGTCGCAGGTTCGAATCCTGCCACCCCGACGAACCTAGAAATAGGTAGTATCAAAACACTGTTAATCGTATGGTTATCAGTGTTTTTTGTTTTTTATGATATCGTTTGATATCATTTAATATCAAATAAAAGGTGTGCAATTCGGTGAACACTTTCTTGCCATAATTGTCGTAAATTTAAGAGCATTTAAAAGCAATTTGACTTTCGTTTTTTCAAAAAAATGTCAAACTAAAGCCGTTAAAAATGCAAACAAACAGCACCTTTTCAATTATTTTCTTCACCAGAAAATCAAGAAGCAGCGCGAATGAGCTATCTATCTACGTTCGCATTACAGTCACTGGACATCGTTCAGAAATCAGCCTTAAAAGAACCGTTCTCATTAAAGAATGGGACAGTTCGAAAAACAGGGGGCGTGGAAGCACTTATAAAATAAGAGTTCTTAACTCCTATTTAGACCAGGTTTACAGCCAATTATTGGATTGCCATAAACAGTTGTTGGAAGAATCCAAGATCATTACCGCCAATGCCATTAAGTCAAGGTACTTGGGAGAGGACGATAACCATAAAAGTTTAAAAGAACTCATAGCTTACCACAATACCAATATGGTCAGCGTATTGAAACACGGTACCATGAAAAACTATGCTACCACGGAAAAGTATCTGGATAAATTCCTGAACCAAAAACTAAAAACAAACGATATCTATTTAAAACAATTGAATTACCGTTTTATCTGTGATTTTGAACAGTATCTCAGAAATTATAAAAACGCCAAAAAGAAGCTTATGCTGAGCAATAATGGCGTCATGAAACACTTGGAGCGTTTCAAGAAAATGATAAACCTTGCCGTAAAAATGGAATGGATGCCAAAGAACCCATTTAACCAGTTCCAGTTGAAGTTTGATAAATATGACAGAGCATACCTAACGGAAAGGGAACTGGAACTATTGGAAAACACATATTATGAAAACGAACGCTTGGAAAGGGTAAAGGATTGCTTTATTTTTTCCTGTTATACGGGCTTGTCCTATGTAGATGTTAAAGAGCTTACTACAAAGCAAATCACGCGGGGTATAGACAACAATCATTGGATATTTACCAAACGGGAAAAGACAGACGAAACGGTAAAAGTCCCCATCTTGCCCAAAGCCATGGAAATATTGGAAAAGTATACGCATATTTCAGAAAAGAACAATGGAAAAAGCCTGCTGCCTTTGAGCTCCAACCAAAAGACCAACGCCTATCTAAAGGAAATAGCGGAGGACTGCGGTATCAACAAGAACCTGACCTTTCATGTTGCCAGACATACCTTTGCCACAACCGTTATGCTTTCCAATGGCGTACCCATAGAAACGGTTTCCAAGCTTTTGGGTCATGCAAAACTATCAACAACACAGATTTATGCAAGGGTAGTGGAGACCAAGATAAGTGAGGATATAGGCAACCTGTTACAACGATTTAAAACCAAAAGGCTGCAATCCCAAGAACAAGCCCAAACAAATATTTTTTAAGGCTTAAAGTGAATCCCCTTTCAATATGCTCTTCACAAGAAGACGGGAGCATATTGAAAGGGGATTTTATTATAAATTAAGTGACTAAAAATTTAAAGTTATTTATTCAGTAGTTTTTCCAAATAAGCAATTTTATCTTGTTCAGCTTTCAGTAAGCGTTCATAAAGATCTACTATTTTTTCTACAGTATTAAAATTGGGTTGATAATTAACGGAACTTGCAATTAAGGTGGAACTATCGCTACTATTGTTGTTATAGGTATTATTGATTATATTAAAAACAGCTTCCTCAGAAAAGTTCTCAATACCTTCTTTGGTCACGCCCAATATTTTAGCAATTTGCTCCAGTTTGTCATCTTCAATTTTTTCAGATTGTTCCAAATGAGAAACGGATTGTTGGCTAATGCCCAGTTCTTCGGCAAGGGTTTCTTGTTTCATCCCCCTTAGTTCTCTGATACGGCTAATCTTTCTGCCGATATGATTTGGTTTTGTTGCTGTTTCCATAACCCAAATATAAGATTTTTTCTAAAATTCACCATACTTGTAAAAAACAAATTGAAGTTGGTACAATACAATCTGATTTGGTTCTGCACACGGACAAATAGCTTTTAATTTATGTAAAACAAATTATCATGGAAACAGAAGCCACTACAAAATTCCCGTTACAGCAGGAACTTTTAGCCGTTATTAAAAAGGAGCTGCCATTACATTCTGTATATACTATCAGTGTCTATAAAGAAAAAAAGAATAGAGCTGTTTTTTTATCTCCAGCATGTATCCATAAACAAAAAACAATCATCTATACTTTATTGATTATAGGCTACAAGCCTATGTCAAAGGGATTGGCTGAATTTATGGATGGTATTTACAACCAATTGCAGCAACGCTGTAAGGTTTATGTCATTTATTACACTTTAGCAAATGCAACCAAACAATTGGATTATGGCAATAATTTTTTATTAAAGACGATATTCCAAACGCCTTGTATTTATAGGTCGGATGATACCCTGTTAAGATTCAAAAAATATCAAATATTGATCCACCCAAAGGTCTATGAAGGCATCCAAAAGGTGTGGGAGGTTAGAATGAAGCGTGCAGCTTATCTAATATCCATTTTGGATAACATTGAACCCACAGAGGATGTTACTTCCAGAATGATGACCATGCACTATGCCATGGAGCAAATATGCTTGGGACTATTGTATGCGTTTTGGGAGTTTAAGCCACAGCACTACGCACTGTCCTATATGTTGCACCTGTGCAGCCATTTTAGCAACTTGCCACAGACCATATTCCCTAAAGAGACCTATGGACTGCACCGCATGCACTATATCCTATGCAATGTCCACCATATCATGCGCTTTAAGGCAGAAAATGAATTCTCGGACAGGGACTCGGACAAAGCCTTTAACCGATGCGAACTATTTTATGATGAAGCCCAAAGCTTAGGAGACAAGTACTTGGAACAACTCAAGGAAATCCATTGTAAAGCCCATGTACCAATGCCTTAAAGAACATAGCTGATGAAAATAAAAAACCAAGAATTATAATCTTTTTTATTCAGAAATACTGAACCAATATCAAGAAGATGGTTTTTCTCGTTTATGAAGTTAATTGTTCATGGGAGATAGGGCATAGGCTTTGGTTCTTCCTCTACCAATTTTCTGGATTATTTTATGATAAATCAGTTTGTCCAATTCTCTATTGAGGGTTGGGATACTAATATTCTCAGTCAGCAATGATCTAATTTCAGATAAGTTTGCTTTTTCTTTAGAAAGGATAATATTTATAATATCAGTTTGTCTGTCAGTAAAATCCATTTACAAATTTAAAAATTATAATGAATTTAAAAAGAGGTGTTTTTAAACAAAATCTAGGCATCGGGCTTCCGTTTTTAAAGGAGTGGATTTTGGGCTGGCTTTTTTTAAAAAGGCTTCTTGTATTAGTTCTAGATTGAGCGTAGGCAAATCCATTGCTTTAAAAATGAACCAAGTCCGCCAAAGCGGGCGCGGTAGTTTTTGCATTATCTTTTGATTTTAACCACCTATTCGAAAAGCAACAATATCCATCAAATTTTATGGATTAACATAATTGACCTCAATGTTTATAGGTGTTATGGAGAGCATTATGTTAATTATGGCTTTAAAGTGCTGATTTTTGGGTTAATGAATTCAATATAAATCTGCTGTAATTGATTTGTATTGGGGACATTTTTTACTATTAAAAGTGGAACAATAAGCGTCAAATTTTAGGATTTCTATGATTTTTTATGAATAAAATCCTTGATTTTACTGGGCTACGAGCGTTTTTTACTAAAAATCAAGGAAAATCTATTTTATGTAAATTGTAACTTATTG
>NCDW01000067.1 GCA_002280395.1 Flavobacteriales bacterium 32-35-8 | reverse complement strand
AAAAAAGTAAATATAATACCCAAAAGGAACGATTTTTGTATTTTTATTAAAAATATTTTCTAAACATTCAAACAATGAAACGTAAAAACACAATACTAGGATTTGCAGCTATAGCACTAATTATTTCTTGTGCTACCAATCCATTTACAGGAAAATCAACATTGGCCTTAGTGCCTAATTCTCAACTGTTTCCTACATCATTTGCACAATACAATCAGTTTCTGAATGAAAATAAAGTTATTAAAGGCACAAAACAGGCAGAAATGATTACTAGGGTAGGAGAGCGAATTAAAGCTGCTACAGAGCGTTGGATGAATGCTAATGGTCAACAGGGTTATCTCAATGATTACAAATGGGAATTTAATTTAGTTGATGATAAAACAGTGAATGCTTGGTGTATGCCTGGAGGAAAAATAGTTTTCTATACAGGAATTTTGCCAATCGCTGAAAATGAAACAGCCATCGCCGCTATTATGGGACACGAGGTTGCACACGCGTTAGCCAACCATGGACAGCAACGTATGAGTGCGGGCATGTTACAGCAGATAGGTGCAGTGGCAGGTAATGTTGCGATTAAAGATGAACAGAGCAGAAATATGTTTAACCAAGCATATGGTATTGGTTCCCAAGTTGGGGTGATGTTGCCTTTTAGCAGAAGCCATGAGTCTGAAGCTGATAAAATAGGTTTGTATTTAATGGCAGTTGCTGGTTATAATCCAGATGAAGCGGCAGAATTATGGGTACGTATGAAAGCTAATAGTGGTGGACAAGCACCACCAGAATTTTTAAGTACACATCCATCAAACGATACACGTATTGCAGAGCTTAAAAAAATGGCTCCTATGGCAAAAGAAGAAGCTATAAAGTTTGGGGTAACAACCTATAGGCCTTTAGGAAAATTCTAGTTATATAAAATATTTAATTACTTTAGAAGCTGCTTATAAAAGGGCAGCTTTTTTATGATGGCAGTATTAGAAAAAGGAAGCAAAAAGCTATTAAATGCTTGGGCTTTTTATGATTGGGCGAATTCGGTTTACACGTTAACAATAGCATCATCTATATTCCCCATATTTTATTCCGCATTGTTTTTGAACGACATAAAAGTTGTAAATGCTTTTGGATTCGAGTTTAAAAGCACAGCATTAATAACGTTTGTTACGGCATTTACTTTTTTAGTTGTAGCTATTACATCACCAATTCTTTCTGGTATTGCCGATTATGTTGGGAATAAGAAAAACTTCATGAAGTTTTTCTGTTATGTTGGAAGTGCTGGTTGTATTGGATTGTATTGGTTTGATATTACTCCGGATAAAATTCATGTGAGTTTGTTGTTTTATTTTATGGGTCTTATAGGTTATTGGGGGAGCTTGGTTTTTTATAATTCCTATTTACCAGATATTGCATTTCCAGAGCAACAAGATAAAGTAAGCGCCAAAGGGTTTTCATATGGATACATTGGAAGTGTTATTTTACTTATTATCAATTTAGCCATGGTAATGAGCCAAGATGACGGAGCTTCTAAAGTACAAATGATGCGATATTCCTTTATCACGGTAGGCTTGTGGTGGGCATTATTCAGTCAATATTCATTTTATTGGTTACCTAAAGGAACGTCGTCTGGACATAAAGTCACCAAGACTATTGTTTTTAACGGGCTAAGAGAATTGAGATTGGTTTGGAAAGAATTGAAACAAAATTTAAGATTGAAGCGTTATTTATATGCTTTTTTTGTGTTCAGTATGGCAGTTCAAACCATTATGTTGGTAGCAGTATATTTTGGTGAAGAAGAAATTGCTTGGGGAGGTGATGGAGAAAAAACGACAGGGCTTATAGTTAGTATATTGATTATACAACTAGTGGCAGTCATTGGTGCGGTTTTAACATCGAGAGCTTCTGCTAGGTTTGGAAATATAAGAACTTTGATTTTTATTAATTTTATTTGGATGAGTTTGTGTTTTTATGCTTTTTTTATGGAAACACCTTTCCAATTTTATATAGCAGCATCATTAGTAGGGTTGGTCATGGGAGGGATTCAGGCGTTGGCACGATCTACCTATTCAAAGTTTTTACCAGAAACAGAAGATACTACATCGTATTTTAGTTTTTATGATGTTGCCGAGAAAATAGGCATCGTCATTGGAATGATCATTTTCGCAACAATTGACCAAATAACTGGCAGTATGCGAAATGGCATTCTTTTTTTATTTTTATTCTTTTTAGCAGGAATCATTTTTTTATTAAGAGTGCCACAACACCGTCAAGATTAAAATAAAAAAAGCCTAAAATCAATGATTTTAGGCTTTCTTGTTTTTTTATTTCTTTAAGATTCAGCTGGTTTTTCAGCTTTTTCTACTTTGATTTTAAGTTCATCTTTATCCTTATCCAAATCTATAAAAATCTTATCACCATCTTGTAAATGCGAAGTGATAATTTCTTCAGCTAAAGCATCTTCAATATACTTTTGAATAGCACGTTTTAGTGGTCTGGCACCATATTGTTTATCAAAACCTTTATCTGCAATATAATCTTTAGCAGTCTCGCTAAGTTCAAGGATATATCCTAAATCTTTGATTCTCAATAAAAGTTTATTTAATTCGATATCAATGATTTTGTTGATGTCTTCTCGCTCTAAAGGATTAAACACCACCACATCATCAATTCTGTTTAAAAACTCGGGAGCAAATGATTTTTTCAGCGCATTTTCAATGATACTTTTTGCATTTGCATCTTCTTGTTCTTTTTGCGACGATGTGCCAAACCCAATACCAGTTCCAAAATCCTTAAGTTTTCTTGCGCCAATATTGGAAGTCATGATTATAATCGTATTCCTAAAATCTATTTTTCTACCTAAACTATCCGTTAAATAGCCATCATCAAGCACTTGTAAAAGCATATTGAAAACATCTGGATGAGCCTTCTCAATTTCATCTAAAAGAATGACAGCATAAGGTTTACGTCGCACTTTTTCAGTTAATTGACCACCTTCTTCATAACCTACATACCCTGGAGGCGCTCCAACCAATCTTGAGATAGCGAATTTCTCCATGTATTCACTCATATCGATTCTTACCAAAGAATCTTCACTATCAAATAATTCCCTCGATAACACTTTGGCTAATTGGGTTTTACCTACGCCTGTCTGACCCAAAAATATAAAGGATCCAATCGGCTTATTTGGGTCTTTTAAGCCCGCACGGTTGCGTTGGATTGCTTTTACAACCTTGGCAACGGCATCATCTTGGCCAATAACTTTGCCTTTTATCAAATTGGGTAATTCCGCAAGTTTGTTGATTTCGGTTTGTGCAATTCTATTCACTGGAATTCCAGTCATCATAGACACCACATCTGCCACATTATCTTCCGTAACTATTTCGCGGTGCTGTTTGGTTTCTTCTTCCCATTTTTCTTGAGCGATTGCTAATTCCTTTTCAATACGTTTTTCATCATCACGAAGTTTAGCGGCTTCCTCATATTTTTGTTTTCTAACAACAGAATTCTTAGTTTCTTTAACCTCTTCCAATTGTTTTTCCAACTCAAGAATTTGTTTGGGAACTTCTATATTTATAATATGTACCCTAGAACCAGCTTCATCCAAAGCATCAATAGCCTTGTCTGGTAAAAAACGTTCCGTCATATAACGGTTTGTAAGTTTTACACAAGCTTCAATAGCTTCTGGTGTATAATCTACGTTATGATGATCTTCGTATTTGCCTTTGATGTTGTTAAGGATTTCAATAGTTTCTTCAACCGTAGTAGGCTCTACGATGACTTTTTGAAAACGACGTTCCAAAGCACCATCTTTTTCAATATACTGTCGGTATTCATCAAGTGTTGTTGCCCCAATGCATTGGATTTCACCTCTTGCCAACGCGGGTTTAAACATATTGGAGGCATCTAAACTTCCAGTAGCACCACCAGCACCAACGATGGTATGGATTTCATCAATAAAAAGAATCACATCATCATTCTTTTCAAGCTCGTTCATAACGGCTTTCATACGCTCTTCAAACTGTCCACGATACTTGGTTCCAGCAACTAAACTTGCCAAATCTAAAGTAACAACACGTTTGTTGAAAAGAATACGTGACACTTTACGTTTCACAATTCTTAAAGCAAGTCCTTCCGCAATAGCCGATTTACCAACGCCAGGCTCACCGATAAGAAGCGGATTGTTTTTCTTTCTTCTACTTAAAATTTGGGACACACGTTCAATTTCTTTTTCCCTACCTACAACAGGATCTAATTTTCCTTCTTCAGCTTGTGCGGTTAAATCACGTCCAAAATTATCTAAAACAGGGGTTTTGGATTTTTTATTTGTTTTCCCTGCTGGGGAATTAAACAGACTGTCTTTTGTTGTGTCGTCGTCATTATGGGCATCATCATCTTGAAAAGATTCCGATTTTGGTTCTATAAAATTATTATCGTTTGTAATCATAGACTTGAATTGTTCTTTAACGTTATCATAATCAACTTTAAGCTTATTTAAAAGCTTGGTAGTTGGGTCGTTTTCATTTCTCAAAATACATAAAAGTAGGTGTGCTGTATTTATGGATGTGCTTTGAAAAAGCTTAGCCTCTAAAAAAGTCGTTTTTAAAGCGCGTTCTGCTTGCCTTGTTAGGTGCAAATTCTTTTTTTGATTTGAGGATATGGATACAGTAGGGTTAGCGGGGCTCAGTATTTCTACTTTACGTCTTAAATGATTCAAATCTATATCTAGGGCGTTTAAAATGTCAATGGCCTTGCCATTTCCGTCTCTTAATAAGCCAAGCATTAAATGTTCAGTACCAATAAAATCATGGCCTAACCTAAGTGCTTCTTCTTTACTGTAAGCTATTACGTCCTTTACTCTTGGGGAAAAATTATCATCCATAAAATACCTTCTTTCTGCAATAAAAATAGTAAAACATTTTACCATAGGCAAAAACTATGCCCTAATAATGACTGTAAGTCGCTAATTGACGAAAAAAAGTTTATTAAATCAAAATTTTTAACAGCATACTTATCAACGAAAAACCCGAGCCTGATTGTTAATAAAAACTACGAAAAAGCAAGGTGAAAACACCTTATTTAACTATTGAAATGCGTATATTAGCACGTTTTGAAATACTCATAAAAACTTAATTAAATATCTATGGCAGAAGGAGAAAAATTGATCCCTATTAACATTGAAGATGAAATGAAATCGGCTTACATTGATTACTCAATGTCGGTCATTGTGTCACGTGCGCTACCAGATGTAAGAGATGGTTTAAAACCTGTTCACAGACGGGTACTTTATGGTATGCACGAACTGGGAGTTAGATCAAATACAGCACACAAAAAATCAGCAAGAATAGTTGGTGAGGTTTTAGGTAAATACCATCCACACGGTGATACTTCAGTATATGATGCTATGGTACGTATGGCTCAAGAATGGAGCTTACGTTACATGTTGGTAGATGGTCAAGGTAATTTTGGGTCTATAGATGGCGATAGTCCAGCCGCCATGCGTTATACAGAAGCACGTATGCGTAAAATATCTGAAGATATGCTGGCAGATATTGAAAAAGAAACGGTAGATCATAAATTGAATTTTGATGACACGTTGCATGAGCCCACAGTATTGCCAACACGTATTCCTGGTCTCTTAGTCAACGGTGCCTCTGGTATTGCAGTTGGTATGGCAACCAATATGCCTCCCCACAACATAACCGAAGTCGTTAATGGTATTATTGCTTATATTGAAAATACAGACATAGAAATAGACGAATTAATCAAGCACGTTAAAGCACCAGATTTCCCAACAGGAGGAACTATTTACGGTTATGATGGTGTTAAAGAAGCGTTTCATACTGGTCGTGGCAGAATTGTTATACGTGGTAAGGCCAATATAGAAGAAGTCCAAGGTCGCGAATGTATTATTGTTACTGAAATCCCTTATCAAATCAATAAAGCGGAAATGATTAAAAAAACTGCGGATTTGGTAAATGAAAAAAAATTGGAGGGGATTGCGACCATTCGTGATGAATCTGATAGAAACGGAATGCGTATTGTGTACGTGTTAAAGCGCGATGCCATTCCTAATATCGTTCTTAATAAATTATATAAATATACCGCATTACAATCGTCTTTTAGCGTTAATAATATTGCGCTTGTAAATGGAAGGCCTCAGTTATTAAACTTAAAAGAACTCATTCATTATTTTGTTGAGCACAGACATGAAGTTGTTGTAAGACGAACTACTTATGAATTACGCAAAGCTGAAGAACGCGCCCATATTTTAGAAGGATTAATCATTGCTTCAGATAATATTGATGAAGTTATTGCCATTATTAGAGCGTCTTCAAACGCTGATGAGGCCCGTGAAAATTTAATAAAACGTTTCGAACTTTCAGAGATACAGGCTAAAGCCATTGTAGAGATGCGTTTGCGTCAACTTACAGGTTTAGAGCAAGATAAACTGCGTTCTGAATATGAGGAAATTATGAAACTCATCATCGACTTAAAAGATATCTTGGACAAGAAAGAGCGTCGTATGGAGATTATCAAAGATGAGCTAGTTGTTGTAAGGGAAAAATATGGAGATGAGCGTCGTTCAACTATTGAATATGCTGGTGGCGATTTAAGTATTGAAGATATGATTGCCGATGAAAAAGTAGTTATTACTATTTCGCATGCAGGTTATATTAAAAGAACTTCTTTATCCGAATATAAAACCCAAAATAGAGGAGGGGTTGGTCAAAAAGCTTCTACTACTAGAAATGAGGATTTCTTAGAACATTTATTTGTTGGAACAAACCATCAGTATATGCTATTCTTCACCCAAAAAGGTAAATGTTTTTGGATGCGCGTTTATGAAATTCCTGAAGGTAGTAAAACCTCAAAAGGTAGAGCTATTCAGAATTTAATCAACATCGAACAAGATGATGCCGTAAAAGCATTCATTTGCACACAAGATCTTAAGGATGAAGCCTATATCAATAGCCATTACGTTATTATGGCAACTAAACAAGGTCAGGTAAAAAAGACATTGTTAGAGCAATATTCTAGACCTAGAACCAATGGTATTAATGCCATCACAATCAAAGAAGATGATATTTTACTGGAAGCGAGATTAACAACTGGCAATAGCCAAGTGATGTTAGCACTTAAATCTGGTAAAGCCGTTAGGTTTGAAGAAGCTAAAACAAGACCCATGGGTAGAAGTGCTTCCGGTGTAAGAGGTATCACGCTTGCTAACGATCAAGATGAAGTTATTGGTATGATTACTATTGAAAATCCATTAGAGGAATCAGTATTGGTGGTTTCAGAAAATGGATATGGCAAACGAACCTATATTGATGATCCTGAAGATGGAGAACCTGTTTATAGAATAACAAATAGAGGTGGAAAAGGCGTAAAAACTATTTCAATTACAGAAAAAACAGGTAACTTAGTAGCTATAAAAAGTGTGACCGATAGTGATGATTTAATGATTATCAATAAATCTGGTATCGCCATTCGTTTGGCCGTTCAAGATTTAAGATTAATGGGTAGGGCCACTCAAGGCGTTAAGCTTATAAATTTAAAGAACAATGACTCCATTGCAGCAGTAGCCAAAGTAATGCATGATGAAGATAGCGTAGATGAACCCAATGAGACTACTGATGCATCAGACGATGGCATAACTCTTGATAATAACGAAGAAAATAATATTGACAATTAAGAACCTAATATTTATTAAAAATGAAAAAACAGATTATCATAGCTTTAGCGGTTTCAATTAGTGCATTTTCATTTGCACAAAAAAAAGAATTGAAAGCTGTAGAAAAAGCTATTAAGGGAAACAATTATGCTGAAGCTAAATCAGCATTAAAACAAGCAGAAAGTTTAATGTCTGCTATGGATGCAAAAACTAAAGCAGAATACTATTACCTAAACGCACAAGCTTTATATGCAGGCGGTGCTGGATCGATGACTGATATTGATGCCGCTATTGAAAGTTTAAAGAAAGTTGAAGGAGGGTATGTTGCTGAAAGTAATGAATTAAAGCAAAACATGGTTAATTCAATATTAACTAAAGGGAATGGTTTTTATGAGAAACAGGATTTTTCAACATCCTCTAAGTATTTTGAAAAAGCGTATAGGCTAAGTGAAAAAGACACGACCTTTTTATATTATGCTGCTGTTACAGCTGTTAATGTACAAGAGTATGATAGAGCTTTGACATTGTATGAAGAACTTAAAAAACTAGGATATACAGGTATTGAAAAACAGTTTTATGCAACAAACAAAGAAACTGGAGAAGAAGATGTTTTAGATAAAGCGGCTAGAGATTTATATGTTAGATCAGGAACGCATTCAAATCCAGGAGAGCGTATGACAGAATCAAAAAAGCCAGAAATTGTTAAAAATGTAGCCCTTATTTATGTTTCCAAAGGAGATAATGTAAAAGCTATTGCTGCTATTAAAGATGCTAAAGCGGAAAGTCCTGATGATGTAAATTTGATTTTAGCTGAAGCGAATATTTATTTTAAAATGGGTAACAATGAAGAGTTTAAAAAGCTTTTAGAGACGGCTACCCAAATGGATCCAAATAATGCTGAGCTTCAGTATAATTTAGGAGTATTATCAGCAGAAGCTGGAGATGCAGTCGCTGCCAAAAAATATTATGACAAGACTATAGAATTGAAACCAGACTATGTGAATGCCTATATTAATTCTGCAGCATTAGTACTAGAAAAAGAAAAAAGTTTGATTGAAGAAATGAATGGTCTAGGAACTTCTGCAAAAGATAATAAAAGATATGATGAGTTGGTTGAAGTGCGTAAAACAATATATAAAGATGCTGTTCCTTATTTAGAAAAAGCTTTGACACATGATTCCAGTAACATTAATGCAGCCACGACATTGATGAATATTTATAGTGTTATGGGAGAAACTGAAAAGCATAAAGAGATGAAAGCTAAAGTTGATTCTTTAAAATAAGGATTAAACAATTGTTTAGATTATAAAAAAGGTTCATTTATTTATGAACCTTTTTTATATACATTTAATTCAACCTTCAAACGATATTAAAAAGGGTTTATATTTATTGTAATTCAAAAAATCACAACAGAAACATCTATATTTTTAAGTTATTCGTATATAGTGGAAAAGGAAGCGTCAGAGAATATAAACTTCCAAATTAAAATATAACAGACAAAAATAAAAAGTAAACACGTAGAACAAAAAACAAGTAATCATGGAAAACAACAAAAGTAGTATGGGATTAAAAATAGGTTTAGGCATTGCCTTAGTTCTATTTTTAGCAACTGGTTTTTATACAATGAATCTTTACAAAACCAGTAATGAAACTCAAAAGGAATTAAATCAAGAAAAACACTATAAAATCACGCGCCGTGATGATGGATCATGGCTATGTGACGGGCTAACCCCTATTGATGAAATTGAAGAT
>NCDW01000308.1 GCA_002280395.1 Flavobacteriales bacterium 32-35-8 | reverse complement strand
GATAGCAATAAAATCACCATTTGATAATTTTCCATATGCTTCAATTCCTCCATCTCCTCCCGCACCATTTATTACTTTGAATTCATCAATTGAATTTGAATATTCTCTTGATAGATATCTTTCAAACAATTGATTGCAAAGTGTTTCAAATGAATTTTGATAACTTCCTCCATAAGTATTAAATGAATCCCACATAAATAAGAAATTAAAGTTGGTATATTACGGCTTTAAACCAATAGTAAAAAGCTTCTGGGTTATTCTTCTTTAATTTGTTTAGTTTGTTGTATTGTTGGTCTTCAATCAGCCAATCTTTTGTTTCGAGTGCGTTTTTAAACCTTTCTATTTTTATTCCTTTTTCGGATTGTAATAGATTTGTGAGATACGCCACTTTAGCTCCTGAGGTAATGGCTTCGTCTATGTTGAATCTGTCAATTGTGAAGTTGGTGAAATTGCGAATGCCTAATTGCAGATGATTAAACTCTTCTGACTTTATATCACGTTCTGCTAATGTATAGCAAGCTTGCCAGGTATCTTCTAAAACTTCTGTTGCTGTAATTTCTAATTTTCTAAATCCAATTTCTTCTTGAACTACTTTGTTGTAGCTATTTTTTACTACTGCTAAATCATTTATGTTATCGAATAGAAATGCGATGTCATATAATTGTTTTATGATTTCTACCGGACGGTTTTTGCTGTATAGAATTCCAGTTGTTTTGGGTGCAAATGCGGTTAGTTTATCGCCAAGAATGGCATCAAAGGTTGGCATTGCAATTATGGTATCTTCACCAGAAGTGTCAATCCAATTGTGTTTTATAGGTAGTTCGCAAATTTGAGGATATGGATTAGGAGTGTAGAGCAAATCCAATAAAATAGGCTCGATATTACCATCTACTACGCTTTTGTAATAGGCTTTGAAATGCCCTATTGGAGCATCGGGTGTATGCTTACGGTCGTTGTCGTCTTCCCAATTCAGGAAGATTTGTTTGTCAACTATTTTTTGTAAAACTGCTATTATTTCTTTTTCTGTATGCTCTGTTATGATATCGATGTCAATGGAGAATCGTTTTGGTTTTTCGGTTGCCAATAATAATGCTGTACCGCCTTTGAATGTAAAGTTTAACCCGTTTATTTTCAATTGCTCCAATAGGGTTAGTGCCCAAATTACTTTTTCAATTAATTTGGGATCAATGCGTTTTCCTAACTTGTTTCTTAAGTCAAGAATCCAATCTATTGTATGGGTTTCGTTGTTAATCATTGTTTGTATATTATTGGCAAAAAGTCATCTATTTTGCCAAACTTATATTTATCAATTTTTCTACTTCAGTTTCTCGGTTTCTTCTTGCGGCATACCGTTTCATTTTTAATTCGTTTATGTCGTATTTGTTGAAGGCTGTTTTGTAAATAAAATTTAGTTCTCCTTGTTGAGCAGCAAATAGGGTATCATCTATAACTATATCGACCAATATTTTTTCAAGTGTTGGAATAGTTAAATCATTCCGTTTCAAAATAGGTGCTTCAGAATGTAAGTTTTTTACAATAATCACATCATCTAATGCACTTATGTATCTTTCGAAGAAAATTTCGTCTGGATTAATAAAGGTGTTTTGAAAATAACTGTTCAATTCATTAAATACTTGCTCTACAGCTACTTTTTCAATTTCAACGATAGTATAATTTTTAAAGGGCTGGTGACGCATCAAATCGTTTAACCATGAGCTATTCCAAACGCAATAGTTAACGAATGGAAATACCTTATGAATTCTACTGGCTATTTTTTTTAATTGTTCATCAATTTTTGGATTGAATAATTGGATTTTTCCAACGGTATACATTCCTCTGGAAATATTATCTATCACGCCATTTTTTTTAAGTTTATACAAATAGGTGTTAATCGTATTATCAGACCAAGTTGGGAAATCGTTTTTAAGTAGTTCCATCAAATCTTCCTTTGATAACACGTCCTTGTTATCAAAGTATCTTATTATATGATTTTCAACTGTTTTCTCCAATTTTTATTAGTTTGTAGTAAATGTAATAAAAT
>NCDW01000066.1:9572-13692 GCA_002280395.1 Flavobacteriales bacterium 32-35-8 | reverse complement strand
TCGAAGAGATTGCTGGTTTGGAAATTCCTAAAGCAATTGATTCGTATACAGACACAAGAAATATTAAATTAGTATTAGGATAAATCGATATTGATCCTGATTTAGAAAGTGATTCACTAGAATATCAGTTGGGATTTGTCATTCAGAATCTGACTTTATAAAATTAGATTATTTACATATATAGAAAATAAAGGTATCGTTAGTTTTTACTAAAAGGTAAAGAAGACTTAGCATTTTGGAATTTTTATAAGTATGCCTATCCATTATTAGGAGCAGCCTATTTTTACAGTGTGCTACTTTAGTACTTAGTCTTTTGACCCTCAAAAGATAGTTAAATGAAAGTTCGAACCTCCACTTTTCTTATGTGTGATTTAATTTTACAAAAAAAACATATTTAGTTAATTATCAGTTATTTAAACTCTGTTATCTAGGATGAGTTTCTTCAAATCCTCCAAAAAATGGTTCGAAAATTGTCCCGACAGGACGACCAAGAAAATCCTTTCCACTTTGTGGGATGGATTTTTTGTTTTTAAACCGTTGAGCTAACTCATAAAGTTTAGAAAAAAATAACTCAGAGCTAAGCTTAAAGGATTTTGGTGAGCAACACATCCTATTCAGAATCACGACCACAGGGAGTAAGCCTTCCTTCTCTAAAAAAGCATATTAATCTTTTTATTATAGCATTATCAAATAAAACCAAATAATAGATCATGTCAAAAACTGTGGGATTAAGGATTAAGCAAAAATATTAGTCTAAAAGATCCATAAATTGAGTAGATGGAATTCAACAGGTAAAATTTTATTAAAGAATAACTATAAATTCATTTTAATAACCTGTAATTTTGGGAATATAGTTTTGTTGAACTCATCTTGACTTTTTCTATTTCCTAAAAAATGACTAAAATTTATCCATATTTCGTTACTTTTTTTATGCGTAGCGATGCTATGCCTAGCAAAAGTGCCTCATCTGTATAAATTTTATCTCATTTTCGGTTAAAAATAAAAAGCCAAGATGGGTTCATTACTAAAAACTAATAATTCAATATGTTTGTACCATAATAGTAAGTTTTATATGCAACCACAAAAATTTCTTCTCTTTATATGCTTAATCCTTATACAAGTATCTTTTTCACAGGTAAGAACAATAAAAGAATTAGACGCCAATTGGAAATTTCAAAAAGGAGATTTTGAAAATGCTTTTAAAGTAGATTTTAATGATTCTAATTGGGAAAACGTAAGTGTTCCTCACGATTGGGCTATTTACGGTCCTTTTGATAAAGAAATTGATAAACAAGATGTAGCCATTGTTCAAAACGGAGAAAATATAGCTTCAGAAAAAACAGGAAGAACAGGTGCTTTACCACACATTGGGTCAGCTTGGTATCGAAATAAGTTTACCTTATCCCATTACGAAAAGAATAAAAAAGTGATGTTACTTTTTGAAGGTGCTATGAGCGAACCTCAAATTTATTTAAACGGCAAAAAAATTGGAGCGTGGGCTTATGGTTACAGTTATTTTTATTTTGATGTTTCAGAATTTATTAAAGAAGGCGAAAATACGTTAGCAGTAAAATTAACAAATAAAGAATTTGCTTCCCGATGGTATCCTGGAGCGGGCTTATATCGTAAAGTTAGTGTGATTGTAAAAAACAAGGAAAGCATCAACCAATGGGGCACATTTATAACAACCCCTTTTATTAGTAAAGAGGTTTCTAAAGTAAATATAAAAACAAAAACATCGGGAGAGAATGTTCGTTTAGTTACTGCCATTTATGATGCAGATGGGCAAAAAATTAGTTCAGAAGAAGCAACCACTCAATTTGGGAATGAATTCGATCAAAATATCAAAGTTCAAAATCCTAAATTATGGAGTCCCGAAACGCCGTATTTGTATAAAGCAGTGTCTCAGTTATTTGTTGGTAGTGAATTGAAAGATGAGGTGTCAACGCGTTTTGGAATTAGAGATATAAAATATGAAGCTAACAAAGGATTTAGCTTAAATGGGGAAGTCAGAAAGTTTAAAGGTGTTTGTTTGCACCATGATTTAGGGCCATTGGGAACCGCAATAAATAAAGCGGCATTGCGTCGCCAATTAACCATTTTAAAAGATATGGGATGCGATGCAATTCGCAGCTCTCACAATATGCCCTCATTCGAACAGTTAGAATTATGTGACGAAATGGGTTTTATGTTTTTAGCTGAAAGTTTTGATGAATGGGCAAAACCAAAGGTAAAGAATGGCTATAACAGATTTTTTGAAACATATGCAGTGAAAGATATCGTGAATTTAGTACAAGCCACTAGAAACCATCCTTCAATTGTGATGTGGAGTTCTGGAAATGAAGTGCCAGATCAGTGGGGTGAAGAAGGCGTGAAACGTGCAAAGTGGCTGCAAGACATTTTTCATAGAGAAGATCCAACACGACCTGTAACCGTTGGTATGGATCAAGTAAATGCAACCATGGAATCTGGATTTGGAGCATTATTGGATGTTCCCGGATTAAATTATCGCTTACATTTATATGAAGAGGCGTTTAAAAAATTCCCTCAGGGGTTTATATTAGGCTCTGAAACAGCTTCAACTGTTAGTTCTAGAGGCATTTATAAGTTTCCTGTTGTTCAAGAAAAAAATAAACAATATGATGACCTTCAGTGTTCTTCATATGATTTGGAAGCATGTAGTTGGTCTAATGTGCCAGACGAAGATTTTGTATTGCAAGATGATAAACCGTGGGTTATTGGTGAGTTTGTATGGACTGGTTTTGATTACTTGGGAGAGCCCACCCCTTATGATGAAAGTTGGCCATCACGTAGTTCTTATTTTGGAATTTCAGATTTAGCAGGACTTCCTAAAGATCGCTTTTATCTATATAGAAGCCGATGGAATACAACGGACGAAACCTTGCATGTTTTGCCTCATTGGAATTGGGAAGGACGCGAAGGTGAGACAACCCCTGTTTTTGTGTACACCAGTTACAATAGCGCCGAACTTTTTGTGAATGGAAAAAGCATGGGCATTCAAAAAAAGAATGCATCAACAGCCCAAAATAGGTATCGTTTAATGTGGATGGATATAAAATATGATCCCGGTACCTTAAAAGTTGTTGCTTTTGATGATGAAGGAAGCCCCGTTGCCGAAAAGGAAATACATACTGCTGGAAAACCTTATAAAATCATATTAAACCCAGACAGAAAAACGATCAAAGCAGATGGTAAGGATTTATCTTTTGTTGAGGTTTCTGTGGTTGATAAAAACGGCATTCCTTGTCCAAACTCAACCAATCAGTTAAAATTCAAGGTAAAAGGAGCAGGAACGTATCGAGCAGCATGCAATGGCGATGCCACCTCATTAGAACTATTTCATTTACCAACCATGAAACTTTTTAGTGGTAAGTTGGTAGTATTGGTGCAATCTACAAACCAATCAGGAAATATTGAATTATCAGTAACAAGCAATGGCTTAAAAAGTGGTAAATTGAATTTGAATTCCCATAAATAATTAGGTAACAGCTAGGCTTGTTTTTAAATCGAACTCACATTAATTTAACTTTATAATTTTAAAAGTATTTTGTGTTTCAAGGTTATTTTCCATTTTTACTATGTATACACTTGGAGGTAAACTTGAAATATTGAAAGCGTGATTTTTACTAAAATGCCCTTCAAACGTTTTAACAAGTTTTCCTGTAATGTTATATATGCTAATATTATTTACATCTTTATTTACCGAAAATGTATCTATTACTGGGTTGGGATATAATTTAACGTCTTGAGATACATTTAAAGTATTAGTGCTTAAGTTTTGGTTTTGAGAATATAATCGGTATTCACCGGGTTGTAAACTTAATAAAGCTATTGGGTTGGTAACATTTAATGTGTTTCCAGAAAACATGTCGTACCAGGTTCCTGTGGTAGGGAAGTTCGGATTTACAGATTGCGTAGTAACATCAAAATTTGCTACAATAACAACATCAAAACTCCCAACATTATCGTTTAAATTAATGCGTTTTACTAATCCGTTAACGTTTAATAAATAATCATCTGTGTTAAAGGTATTAGGAAATTGCTTTTTTAACGACATCATTTTTGCGGTAATATCATGCAAATCTTGTCGGTCTGTTTC
>NCDW01000066.1:0-9540 GCA_002280395.1 Flavobacteriales bacterium 32-35-8 | reverse complement strand
CAGTATCATAACCCAGTGTCCACGCAACAGGTTTTCTCTCTAGTCTACAGCTACCATCATTTATATTTGAAGCACAATTAATACTTTTATCATAACCAAGTTCTCCAAACTGCCAAAGCATTTTAGGACCGGGAACGCCATAAAAAATAACAGTGGCGGCTTCTTGGCGCTCTAATGCAGTGCTTAAGTTTTTTACATTGTAGCCACCATTCGAATTGCCATAGGCTAAATTTTTAACCATGAGGCGTTCTTCATCATGGCTTTCCATATAACCAACAATGTGTGGATCATTCCAGCCTCTGTTTTTATATGATAGCCAAGAAACATCGGCTTCTGATGCATAGCCCATAGTATTTTGATTAAAACTATGGTTAAGATTTCCCCATAGCATGATGCCATAATTAGCTAGTTCTGTTTCTTCAGAATTATCGGATAAATGTTCAAAAATAACATAAGCTTCATTTCCAGGGCTTTGAGACCATACATGGTCTGCATACGCCTTTAAATTTGCTATTCTATCGGCATCGTAGGCACTTGCCCAGTTATCGGCTCCATAATAAAGGGTGTTTGAAAGTCCTTTGGTAAAATCAAAACGGAACCCATCAATTTTATATTCATCCATCCAAAAACGTAACACATCATTAAAAAAATTAACTGTGTAAGATGATTCATGGTTAAAATCATAACCCCAATGTGCACTGGTGTTATCGACCAAATTATGGTTTTGATTGTAATAAGGACTGTTTGCAGTGGGACGATTGTTTGTGCTATCCCAGTACATTTGCAATAAAGGTGATTGGCTATACGAGTGATTAAAAACAACATCGGTAATGACTGCTATGCCACGTTGATGGCACGCATCTACAAATGCTTTTAAATCGTTGCTCGTTCCGTAAGCTTTATCCAAAGCCATATAAAATGAAGGGTTGTACCCCCAACTATCGTTGCCTTCAAACTCGTTTATGGGCATCAATTCTATGGCTGTAACGCCTAAATTTTGTAAATAATCTAAATGTGTCATGGCCTCTTGGTAAGTATCACTCTCAGTGAAATCCCTTAAAAGCATTTCGTAAATAACAAGGTTTTCCTTGTTTGGCTTGGTAAACGATGTGTTTTGCCAAGTATAAGGGGCTTCATTGATTTTGAACGTAGAAACTATGCCCGTTGTTTCACCTGTTGGGTAAGCCATTAAATTAGGGTAGGTGGTTGATGGAATATATTGATCATTATTAGGGTCAAGAACTTTTTTAGAGTAGGGGTCGGCTACTTTTAAATTGTAATCAATAACATATTGATAGGCGTATTCTGTATTTGGGTCTAATCCGTTTACCGTTAACCAGAATTGATCCCCATCTTTTTTCATTTGGTAAGTTTCACTGAGCATCCAGTTATTAAAACCTCCAACCAAGAATACATCGGTTTTAAAAGGCGCTTCTAAAACAAACGTTATAGTCCCATCGCCATTGTTGTTATAACCATTTTTTAAACCTGCGGGCATGGTTTGGTTTTGGGTCGTTGTTTTCACATAAACTGAAATGCTTTCTTGTTTGGTTTCCTCATTTTGGGAAGCCACAGCTTGTATGGTATGATTTCCTGTAGCGGTAAATGTATAGCCACTTGAAATGGATGTCGTATTTGTAGCTGTGAAAATGGAGTTGTTATTTACCTTCAATTCTAAATCAGCATTAATACTTGATGCAGCACTAATGGTAATGTTGTCGTTTAAATTATAAACTACTTCATTATTTGGGTTTGTAATGGTGACATTTAAGCCTTCGGCATAGATAGGAATGAAAATATCGGGTCTAGACTGGGCATTTCCTGCACTGTTTCTAAACACAATAGCAATATGGGTAACAACTTCTCCAATTGTTGTACTGTAAAAAGTTGATATATCAGGTGATATGGCTAATTGATAGGTGTTTGTATCAGTTCGGGTTAACTTTGGTTGTGTGGTATTATTTCCCCAACTTCCTATAACATGCTTCCAATCGGTATTACTTGTTGAAGCCGTAGTTATGACTCCGGTATGCGCATATACATCGCCTATATAGCCTTCTAATTCGGTTCCAACAGCATTAAATGTAATCGTAATAGCATCTGTGGCAGTTGGGATGGTAGGGGATGTGGTAACTACTTGACCATAAATGACAGATGTAAATAATAAAAAAAGTGCGTATAATTTTTTCATAGTCTGTTTTATATTTTGTAAAAAAAAGGCTGATGTACATCAGCCTTTTAATATGTTTTAAAGAAGATTTAATTGGCAATAATTAGGTAGCTGCCATCTAAATCATTGAACCAAACATTATAACTACCTGTTGGTTTTGTGAAAGGGAAATTATTTCCGCTGCCAGCTAGAAGAGCTTTGCCGTATAGTTCTGTAGAGCCAGTATGTCGCCATACATCATTCCACATATCATTGGCTCTAATTAAAAATTCTTCACCATTAGTAAAGTTTACCGCTAAGGCATACCATAAATGAGGATTGTTAGGATCTTGAGTGAAGTTAACTTCATCGCCATCGCCCCAACCACCGATGGCTTGACCAATAATACCCATAGTGTTATAATTTGTAGCACTTGTTGCATCATAAGATGTTACTGTATAGCTGCCTGATTCTCTAACTGTTGTCATATTATAGGTGTAGTAGCCAGCGGAAGCGACATTAAATGTGCCAGGGTCTGAACCGCCGCCAGGATTTACAGCTAATGAAGATCCATCATTTGTGCCCCATTGTGGTTGCCATTGCCCTTTAGTTTCTAATAGTTTGAATGCTCCAGCCTTGAAGTAACCAGTAAATACGTAAGCATTCGGAACGTCTTGATTTCTGAACATAGGTGTGTTATTGTTGTTGTTGTCCCAACCAGGTGTTGTAGCGTCACCAACCATAAATAGGTTAGGGAATGAGGTAAGATATGGCGTTACTGAAATTGATGTTATTTCTGAAATTCTTTCTAAAGTGTTTCCATTAGAATTTGTAATTTCTGCAATAATCCTAATATCCATATTACCAGCTGTTTCTGCCACTAATCCAATACCAATAGCTACTGCGTTAAAATCTGAGTGCGTTGAGGTTAAAGTTGTTTCATTTGTAGAATTGCCAATGGTTACAGGTGCCGCAAAGTCAGTGCCTGGAGCGCTAGCTTGAATGGTGTAGTTTACATCAACGCCTAGAGTTGATGATAAAACGGCATCAGACCATTCAATTGTAATAGCGGTATCATCTGCCATTCCTAGAGATAAAACAAAAGCATCATTTGCTAAAGGGCTTAAAATAACTGGAGCATCGACAGGATAGGTCGTTACTAAATATTGTACTACATTACTGGTTGCGCTGCCTGCGTTAATTCTTAAATAAATAGCAACATCGCTAAAGTTGGTAGCGCCAGCATTTCTTATAGCTTTATTTAAATCTTCAACATTTATTGTGTAAGATTTAGTACTTACGCTGCCTAAATTAGTTATAGTTGTTAATTCCGGATCTAATGACATTTCAATATCATAAGAAGAACTTCCAGTTAAATCATCGTTCCAAGAGATTGTTATTGCTGCATTCGTTGGTGTTCCAAAATTTAAAAACACATTGCTAATACCTGGTTCTTGTAATAATAGCATAGGTTCTGGTGATGTTATTTGGATGCTTTCCTCGGTTTCGCAAGCTGAAAAAATTAAAGCTAGAGAAAGAAAAAGGAATCTTAAATTTTTTATATATAAATTCATATCTAAATTTTTATTGATTATAAATTCAATGGAATAAGGATATAATGACCTGTAAGATCATTAAACCATACATCATAATCGTCTTCAACAACAACAGGAATATTTCCCCCATTTTCAGTTGCTTGTCCAGAAAATTCTGTGCTGCCAGCCCAAACAGTATCTGTATTGGTTTTAAATTGTAAATTACCAGGCACTAAGTGAATATTGTTTAAATACCAGATGTGGCCATCAAAACCTAATTGATTCATAGCTGTTGTAGTGCTAGCAGAACCTTGCAAACTCATGCCTGTATAATTTGTAGCTCCTGTAGCATCATAAGGTGCGAAAGAAAATGTTTTTGCAGAAAAGTTTATGGTAAACGTATAAAAACCTACTGCAGGAATTGCCGAATTATTATTAGGAAATGTTCCAGGATCGGTTCCTGTGCCAGGGTTTACATCAATAGTTGTTTTGTCGTTTGTTCCCCATTGTGGTTGCCAAAGCCCTTTAAATTCTAATAGTTTAAATTCGCCTGCAGTAAAATATCCTGTATAATAATATACGTTGGCATTTGAACCATCTCTAAATATTGGCGGATTGTTATTATTGTTATTCCAATCTGGAGCTGTGGCATTACCTACTAAATAATAATCTTTAAACTTATAATTAAAGTAAGGATATACACTAAAACTAATACTATTGGAAGCCACCGGTAATCCGTTTTGTGTTCCAATAGAAGATGTTATTCTAGCGTATAGTGAATTCCACGCAAAAGGCGGCAGACCAACAGTGCCTGCTGCAGCATTTAATTCGTTAACAGATAATGTGACCGTATTATTTCCATTAACTGTTGCTGCTGTGGTAACATTAGTAAAAGCTTCGTCTGCAGAGATTTCTAGACTATAATTAACCGATGCTTGTTGCCCATAATCGGCTGTTGTCCAGTTAAGTGTTATAGCGGGATTGTTAATATTTACCGGATCTAACTCTATATTGGTAATAGATAAATTGGATAAAACAACAGGCTCTGTAATTGAAGCCACAAAAGTGTCTGTGGTATCAGTACATGAACTAAACAGCAAAAATGTAAATGCTGTTAGCATTGAAATTGATATATTTTTCAAATTTTTCATTGTCATTGTTTTTTAATTAATACCCAGGGTTTTGGGTAAGATTAGGATTTGCAGCTATGCTTGCTGTAGGTATAGGATACACTTTAAAGTGTGCAGGAAGTGAAATACCATTGCTACCATTGCCTTTCCAGACCCAGTTGTAATTACCACCTGTAAATTTACCATAGCGAATTAAGTCTTGTCTTCTGTGGGCTTCCAAATGTAACTCACGCGCTCTTTCATCTAAAATAAAATCTAAGGTTAAATCGCTTGAAGTAATAGTATTTGAGTTGTTTGCTCTAGTTCTTAAAGCATTTACATACCCAACAGCTGTAGATAGGCTACCTCCACCACCTCTTAAGTGTGCCTCTGCATACATTAAATACACATCGGCCAATCTAAATAATGGAAAATCAGTATCAACAAAAGTTTGGTCTATCCCAAAAGTTCCTGTAGAAGTGGCGTTGGAATATTTTTGCAGGATATAACCAGAATCTCTATCAGAAATATCAGTAATTTCAATAGATCTTCCGCTAGAAATGATTGTGTTTCTATCATCATTAGCAAAGGCAGACCCAAATAGGTTAGCAAGTTGTTTTCTTACTCTAAGCGCACCGCCCCAGCCACCAGGACTTACCCCAACTTCGGTACCATTTACTTCAATACTTCCAACAGAACCGTTAATCATAATTGTAGTTGGCCCGTAGTTTTGAGTTGTTAAACCATCGGAAACGATTGGAAAAATAATCTCGTTTGTAGCAGAATTTGTGTTGTTGTCTGCCATGAAATTGTGGAGGTAATTAGTTGCTAATGTGTAGCCATTGCCAATTATTTTTTCGCAGTAACTAACACAATCTGTATAGCGGTTTTCGTTAATATAAACTTCAGCATTTAAGTACATTTTGGCTAAAATCATGTATGCCACCGATTTATCGGCCCTTCCGTATTGGTTTTGTCTAGAGGCTATTAAATCGGTATCAATAGCTTTTAATTCGGTTTCTATAAAACTGAATAACTGTGCTCTATCGTATACCGGTGGTTGTGAGTTAAGGGCATCATCTTCGGTTACGAAATTTGCTTTTCCAAAAATATCCATCATATAATAATAAGCCATAGCTCTCATTAATCGTGCTTCAGCTCTATAG
Organism: Flavobacteriales bacterium 32-35-8; assembly: GCA_002280395.1. Lineage (GTDB taxonomy): Bacteria > Bacteroidota > Bacteroidia > Flavobacteriales > Flavobacteriaceae > Confluentibacter. Next base: position 3,581 of record NCDW01000066.1, on the reverse strand, counting down.
GCAGATATCTCGCTTCTAGTAGCTGTAGATACATTTCTAGCATCTAATTTTGCATCGGTAGTTTCTCTTAAAAAGTTATTAGCCAATGCTATTGATAAATGTGCTCTACTAAACATGCCTAATAGTAACGGGTTTTGGGCAGTCCATAGGTTTCTTTGAATTTCTCTGGTGCCTGGGTCGTTTTCATAAGACCAAATCATTTCGTCTGCCGATAGTGTTTGTACATATAATAATACACGTCCAAATTGACTCGTTCCAGCATCAATGTTTTTAAGGTTAGAACTTCCGGCGCCATCTGTGCCTGTTAAAGCTAAATTGGCATAAATGCCTGCTAACACTTGTTCGTAAGCGCTTTCGTTTAAAAAAAGCTCTTCGCTTAATGTTGTTTGGTCGTCATTAGGAGTAATATTTAAATCGTCTGTGCAAGCTGTTAGTGTAGCTATACAAATACCTATTAATCCAATTGTTTTGTATATTTTAAATCTTGTTTTCATAGTTGTTTTTATTAAAATTTAAAATTAGCTCCAGTTAAAATGGTTCTAGGTCTTGGGTAAATCAAATTATCAATCCCGCCAAATACTTCTGGATCTAAACCACTATAATTCGTAATGGTAAATACGTTTTGAACGCCACCCCATAAACGGATGCTTTTTAAAGATTTAGAGACGTTATTAAAAGTATAACCCAAGGTAATATTATCCAATTTTAAGAATGAAGCATCTTCCAAATAGATGTCTGATATGATAACATCAGAGGTTCTTTGGAATGTGGTGTTCAATACAGAAGTTGGTAAATTGGCTAATACGGAATTGTCTAGAATACGCTCATATTGTGCTCTTGAAGAATTTGCATTATTGTAAGCATAGTTGCCAATATTAGCTCTTAAATTAAAAGATAAATCTAAATTCTTGTAGTTAATATTTGATTGGAATCCTAAAATAACATCAGCATTTGGGTTTTCTTTTAAATAGCGGTCATCATCGTTAATAATGTTGTCACCATTTAAATCGGCATAAGCACCTTCAATCGGATTTCCAGAAGTGTCGTATAGTTGTTTAAAAACACTAAATGAGTTAGGAGCTTCACCTTCTCTTAATAATTGAATGTTGTTTCCAGTACCACCAGCAATACCACCTGTTCTTACATCTTGTCCTAAAGCAAGTTTTTTAATTTCTCTGTTTAAAAAAGTAGCATTAAAGTTGAAATTAATGTTAAGGTCCTCGTTTTTAACGACATCTGTATTTGCCGAAAACTCGATACCTTGTATCTGTAATTCTCCAATATTTTGAATGATGCTATTAGAAAAGTTAGTACCATCTGCAACCGATGCTGTAAACAATAAATCGGTTGAGTTTTTTTGGAAAAAGTTTAATGACCCCGAAATTCTATCATTAAATAAACCGTAATCTATACCAAATTCAATAGTGCTTGTTTCTTCCCATTTTAAGTCTGGGTTTATTTCAGAAGCAATTAGAGATTCAATTACTTGGTTATCAAATTGGTATTGAGAGTTTTCGTCGCCACCTCTGTAACGGTTTAAGAATATATCGTTATTACCGCTTATGTCTTGTTGCCCAGTAATACCGTAACCTACTCTTAATTTTAAGTTAGAAATAGTGTTGTTGTCTTTTAGGAAGTCTTCATCACTCATGTTCCATGCAAAAGCAGCGGCAGGGAAATTACCCCATCTATTAGTTTCGCTAAAACGTGATGTTCCGTCCCTTCTATAGGTTAAGGTAAGCAAGTATTTGTCTTGCAAAGTAAAATTAGCTCTACCAAAAAAACCAATTAAAACCACATCAGGGTCGGCAAATGTGCTTGGAAAACTAGCAGGATCTCTCTGATTACCTGTGTTTCCACCGTTGTTGGTGAATTTTTGATACGAGTAACCCGCCATAAATTCTGTGCGAATGTTACCAAATTCATCGGTATAATTTAAATAGCCATCAAGCGATTTGTTGGTTCTTTTTTGAAACCCCAATGACGAATTCCCTTTAACAGGATCGTTAGTGGCAACTAAAGTTGATGTGTAATCTATCGACTTCGATTCTGTTTCATCATAACCAATATTTACCACAGCTCTTAATTCTGGTAAGAAATGAAACTTATAATCAAAATTTAAGTTTCCATAGCTTCTGTTAGCATCACCATAGTTATCTCTTTGTAAAAGTGATGCGACAGGGTTTGTTGTTCCGTTTGAAAGTAAAGACCCATTTCTATGTTGATAAAACCCACCAAAAGGAGATGATGGATCATAAACTGGCTGTGTTGGATCGTAACCTAAAGCAGCTCCAATTTGTCCTGTGTCTCCAAAACGGTTATCTTCAAATGCTAGGTTTGCATTTAAGTTTATTTTTAAATGATTGTCCAATAAAGTAGGATTTAATGCTACACCTAAATTTCTTCTTTCAAATTCTGAAGTTATTAAAGCCCCTTCTTGATTAGTTGTTCCAAAAGAAAAACGTGCAGGTATGGCTTTAAATAGCGACCCTTGCATGGAAACGTTGTGTAGCGAAGATACGGTATTTCTAAAAATTTCATCTTGCCAATCGGTACTAGCACTACCCAACAAACTTTCATTTAGCGTTGAACCATTAATTGGTTGTGATGCGATTAATTGTCTAAACTCATCTCCAGTAAACACATTAATTCTATCAGTTAATTCTCCAAAACTGTATTGGGTATCATAAGTGGCACTAAAGGTTGCTTTACCTTTTTTAGTTACAATAATAATAACACCATTAGATGCTCTAGAACCATAGATGGCTGTAGATGATGCATCTTTTAAAACCGAGAACGATTCAATATCGTTAGGGTTTATGGTGGCCAGAATACCATTAGAACCGTTAACGCCATTATTGTCTATTGGTAGCCCATCAATAATAATAAGCGGATTGTTAGAGGCATTAATAGAGGAGCCTCCCCTAATTCTAATTTCTGATCCCGATCCTGGCGAACCGCTTGTATTTATGCTCACACCCGCAACGCGACCACTTAAAAGGTTTTCTGGGGTTACAATATTCCCTCTGGTAAAATCTTCAGATGTTACCGATTCAACTGAGCCAGTGGCATCCTTTTTAGTAGTAGATCCATATCCAATAAGCACAATTTCAGATAATTGAGATGTGTCTTCTTCTAATACGACATCCAAAACGGTTTGTCCTGAATAAATAATTTCTTGTGATTTATAACCTATAAAAGAAAATTGTAGCACATCGCCGTTATTCACTTCAATTTGATATTCACCATCAAAATCTGTTGCTGTACCTGCGTTCGTACCTTTAATGAGGACATTAACAGCTGGAATAGGTAAAGATGTAGATTGTTCTGTTACTGTTCCTTTTAAATTTGTTTGTGCTTCTAAGATGGTGGGCACAAAAAGCAGAGAAAACAGTATGGCATTAATAATTGTCTTCATACATTTTTAGTTAAAGTCTTAAGTTTTAGTTTAGTTATATTTTCACTTCTCAAGTCAAAACTATGTAAAGGAATTGTAAAGAAATAATTATAAGTTACGAAATATTTAACGAAAACGTTTTCGTGTTGACAACTTTTTGATAAAAACGACTTATTTTGATAAT
>NCDW01000065.1 GCA_002280395.1 Flavobacteriales bacterium 32-35-8 | reverse complement strand
CCATTTGGATAGCCATCTGCATCCACATCATTAACATCTGCCCCTCTTTCTTGTGCCAATCTTCTTGCGATGGTAAGTCGGTTTGCCCTAAAATCATTAAACGCATCCGATACATTTTCATCACTGGCGCTAAATGCCGTTTTAATTAAAAGTGTTGAAATATTAAAATTCCCAAACGTATTTGGGGTTAATGATTCATATTGCAAATCTCCAGCATTATTATTGACCCTAAAGTTTTCTGTGTAATTTTCATAATACGTTCTGTTACCTATAACATCTATTTGCAAATCGGTTACAGGCTGTAAACTTGCTGAAACATCCAATTGCTTGGTATGTGTTTCAGTATATTGTTGGTTAAATTCTGGATACAAGGTTAACCAACCACGACTGGCGGCTAAATATCTAATATCACTTTGGCTTCCAAACGTATAACCTAACGTCGGTTTAAGCGTTCCTACAAAGCCAGGAGTTTGTAAATACCCTGGCAAAAAAGTACCATTGTTTTCGGTATAATTAAATTGAATTCTCTTTATGCTAGTTAATATATCTACCCCTGCATTTAATAGTTTAGTAGTTGATTGGCTTTTACTATTTGCTTGAACAGTATTATTTTGTCCTGGACCAGGAGGCCCACCTCTATTAGTGTTTGTGGTACCAGCTCTTGAAATAGGTTTTTTAACCAAGCCAATATACCTGTAAAACTTATTCATGTCTAGTGACGAATTAAGACGATGGGTGTTGGCATTTTGAATGTTATTCCCTAAATCATAGGTCTGTCCATCAAGTTCTAAATTGCCATATAAATCAGAGCCTTTTTGCCATTGAAAATCGCCACCATATTCATAAGTCGCATTAATGAAACTGAAGGTTGGGATTTTATCCAACGGCAATTTATAAGTAAGTCCTAATCTTTGCGATTGTCTGTTGGGGTCACCAAAATCTAGAAAACCATCCCAAACATCTAAATTGGGATCTTGTTCGCCATTAAGAATATCATCTTTGAAATAATTACGAACTATGTTATTATTAGCTGCTGTAAAGTTTAACTGTAATGAATTGGTTAAAGCATAATTAATGGTATATTGAAAATCGAAAGTGTAATTTCTTCGGAACAACTCTTCTATACCAATATTACCTCCGCCAAGATCGATATCCCTAAATTTTTGCTTGTTGAATTGCCTATTAATATCGGTATTGATGGTAAAACTTGTTGGCAATAAATTAAAGTTAAAATCTTTTAGTATTTTCCAATACTTGCCAGTAAATAAGGAATCATTCTTTTTAAAAGGCTCTACAGTAACCGGATTAAAATTGAAAGCATAATTGGCACCAACCCTAACTGTTTTAATTTCGGAATTTTCTATTTCAAAATCACGATGCTCGATTTCGTTATAAGAATAGTTTAATGTTAAATTTTCCACATCATAAAAACGTGGTGTGGCATCGGTTGTTCTTGTTTTTCTAACGCCTATAAAGTTGATGCTTTGTCGTTTTGTATAATCTTCCGACTGTTGTCTTACAATCTCCTTTTCATTACTGGTATTTGCAGCATCTAATCGAGATTTTAAAGTTAAATCTTCATAAAACCTATCGAACTTAGGTGTAACAAGTTCCTCACTTTGCCCATAGTTAAATGGAATTTGAATACCCCATTTCTTTGGCAATAACTGACCAACGTTTATGTTGGTAACCACATCATATTGTTTTACGTCTTCAAGACTTCGTTGACTAGGCCCTTGGTCTAGGCTTCCAAAACCAGAAGTGCTTTGTCTCCCAGTGGCACTAATATTCATGAAATCGGCAAAATTGCTATCCATGCTCACTACCGCTGCCCAGCCGCCTTCGTTCTCCATATCGGATAAACGAAGTTCGTTAAACCAGACCTCGGCACAAACATCATTCCTATTAGTTGCATTTTTTACTCCAACCATCAAGGTCCTAATATCGCCAAAATTTGGATTCCCTTTAACACCGATACGATGCTGTCCTGCAACATAGCCTGAAAATGGATCTGTAACAGCAACTAATTCACCGTTTACAACATCATAAAAAGTGGGATTTTCATTTGTTAAGGTTCCATCTGAAATACCATTTGATTTAATTTGGCCCAAAAGCTCAATAGCCAAATTAATCTCATTCTCCTCCGGCCAAAGACCTTGTCTTGAATTAGAGGTTGATACTTGCAAAGGAATCTCAATTTGATAGAAATTTTGGTTTAAATCGTTACCTATTCGTATAAAACCAACTAAGTCATTGTTTGTTAAGGTTCCTGAATCACCAAGTTCTGCATGTAAAAACATTCTTAAACGTTTATATTGACGCATATCGACACTAATGTTTTTGAATACCCCTCTAGAATCTTGAGATTCTAAATTACAAACATTTACCACTAATGATTGCTCGTTTTGTCTAACAACCGTATTGTTATTAAAAAGTTCTTCGGGCTCGATTCCTGGCGGGCTACTATAACTTCCTTCGTTTTCAAGTGTACCAATAACACCTACTGAAAAATCAGTATTGTCATCGGCAGGATCATCCTTGTCTGCTTGTAGAGTTTGATTATATCGCCTCCAATCACTTCTTACCAAATCTAAAGTCCCAAAACGGAATACGGTATTTTCAGTAAATTCTTTAAGAAATACTCTAGCAAAACGTACGGATCTTAAATCTGTAATACCACCAACAGACGTTACATGGCTTCCTTGAACAGGAACCCTAAGAAGGTACCATCTAACATTTTGACTATCTCCATTAGCAAGTGCGCGGGGTCTTTCTTTAAAATCCCTTAAAAATTCTTTTAGCGGATTAGAGTCAGGCATATTATCAAACCCTAATTGATCTTCTGGCAAATTTTGCCTTGTAATATCTAGTTCATACTCAAAATAACTATCAATCGTGTTCATGGTATTATCACGGTTGATATCTTCTACATCGGGTTGGGTATTGGCGCCTCTATCTGTATTGCTAAATGTGTCGGGCGTATTTCCTTCTACACCATTATATTGTTTATATCTATCAAAAATATTACCATCTGTGTTTAAAAAGTAGGTGTAATTATCTTTTGCGGGGTCGGGTCCAAATTGAGCTCCAAATACAGCAGCTTCCTCAGCATCATTATAGCCATCATAACCTACGTCTTGGTTAACTCGCTCTTCCCCTGTACTATCAAAAGCATACACTAGGGATTGATTTTGAGGCACCACAGTACCCCAAGCCGTAGTAGGCAATAAACTTACATCACCATTTTTTGGCAAACCATTTTCGTACAATTTACGTCCGTCCTTAATAATATCCTCTGAAATGTTTCCAAGGTTAAAAACCAATTTTCCGCCTGGATTTGTTGGGTTTTCTTGAAAGGGGTCTTGCAACCAAAATTCAATATATTCCACATTTGACTGCTCTAAATCGGTTGATGTTAATTGCCGTGTAATGCCAGCCCAAGATTCTGCCGGATTATTTATAACATCATTAACTGCATTTGGGTCGAAATTATAAGGCCCTCTTTCAGTAGGGTAATACGCTAAATCCAAAGTGTTTAAAACCGAATTTTGGCCTTGAACCAAATCCCTATCAGGAAATAGTTCGTTTATAAAAACGCGACTGGTATATAAACTGGATAAATCGTCATCAGAGATGCCATTGGGTTTTTGACTCGTGTAAAAAATAGGATCGATTGTGTACCAATTTAACATGGCTCTACCATAGCCATTTTGAATCCCATTATTATCATCACCTGGCGAATTTGTTAAATCTAACGGCCTACTGGATAAAAACCATGAGAATTGTGATTTTAAATCGATGGCATTTTGAGTACCTTCAAAATCATCCACATACGAAGTAGTTTCGCCATTAAGATTCGTGCCTTTGGGAGCTCCCGGTACCAAATAAGCAAACTCACCTCTTAGAGACAAATTAGATTCTACATCGGTATCTATATTAGGCAACTTATTTACCAAACGTGTTAAAAAAGGCACTTTGGTAGCATAATTTCCATTGATTCCAAAGATGGTATTATTAATTGGCTCCGTACCATAATTGGCTTTTTGTGTTATGGGACGTTCATTTAAGTTTAAAAGCGTACCACCTAACACAAAATTTTCGTTGAATTTATGCTCAATATTAATTCCTGTAAAACGCCTAGTTTGTTGACCAAAAATAGCATTGTTTTCTGTAGAAATATTAATGGGCGTGTTAGATGCTTTCAATGCTTCATCTAAGATTTGAACACGTCCTAACTCGTAGTTTACAATATAATCAATCCCTTCAACCAAAACACGACCTCCAGCTGTGACTTTCACAGAGCCTCTTGGCACATTAAATGCCCCAATGGAAATACCATCACCTCCTGTAGATTTGTAACGTCCTTTTATTTGAAATTTATTCTTTTCAATGGCTTCCAAAGCGGCTGTTTTAGTGCTCTTATAAAGCACATCATACACATACTTGGCTTGGTTTTCGTTATATGATACTGGATCATCGTAATTACCACCGCCTAATTTATTAAACAGATATTCCCCAAAAGGCTCGGCATTGGGGAAAATTATTTTCCCGTTTTGTTGTAAAACAGTTATCCCAGGAACAAAGTCAAAAAAACCATCACCATTTGCTTGAGGGTCGTTATTAAAATTTAATTTATCTAAATTGAATACTCTTAATAAAGTAGATTCTTCAATTGGTTTTTCATTTCCATTAGGAGCTGGAAATGGTGTTGAACCCACGGGCGTAATATAATTTAATGGAGATGCTTCGGTATAAAAAATATTCAATTTAAAATCATCTTGACTTAAGTTATAAGCCCCTGTATCATAGATGTTTTTCATCATTAAATCCCAAACAGGTTGTGTGACGTTGGTGATGCTACTTTTTAACATCTTTAAAACAAGACTGGAATTAACCACATTGGTTACTTGTCCAGAACCATTGGTAGTCACGTTGGTTGCATCTATACCGTCATTGGCAAATTCACCTACTTGATATACTTGGCCGCCAATAGTGTATTGAAAAGCAACCGCCAAAACCTCATCATTATTTAAACGTTGATTTAAAGAAATATAACCTAAATCTTTGTTTAATATATATTCTTGACCTTCAACTAATTTTCGGGCATTTTCTAATTTGGCATAGTCAAACCCTTCTCTTGAATTTGGCACTGATATACCAGCCTGCACACTAGCAATATCTCTAATAGCATTTGTTAATTGCGAACCCCCTCCACCAATATTTGTTGGATCTAACGCGTTATTTGCATTATTAGGAAAGGCACCGGGACCAGCAAAAACAACAACACCTGCATTGCCAATTTTTTCATTTTCACCTAAATCTTGAATTGCTACAATGTTCCTAACATTATCCGTTCTATTACTACGGTTGGTAATCCATACTTCAATTCTAGTGATTTGTAATCCTTTATTATTTAAGTATGGATACGTTTGTAAAGATTGGTCATAGGTATCCCTAAAATATTGCGATAAATAAAAGTGTCTGTTTTCATCATAATCCCTAACAAATAATTCAAAATCTTCAACCGTTCCGCCTCCCTGAGCCACCACAGATGTTGCTTGGGATTTTTGTTCAGAAAAAACGCCAGTAACAGTGGTTTTCCCAAATTGTAATTGTGCTTTCACACCAAATAAACTTTGAGCGCCAGTTATTAAGGAACTGTTTAGAGGCATGCTCACATTACCAACTTCTATCTTTTGAATGATATCATCTTCAGTTGGGGTGTATTCTAATTTGATAAGATTTTGAAAATCAAACGTGGATTGCGTATCGTAATTGGCTGTTACTTGAAGTCGTGTTCCCACTTTACCAAGCAAACTCAGACTGATACGTTGGTCAAAATCAAAGGTGAAATTACTTCGGTTTCTGGGAGAAAACGACGGATTATCTTGTTTGGAAAAAAGCACGCCCAAATCCATTTCAACAGATCCTTGGGGAACCACTTGAATGGTGTCGCTACCAAAAATAGACTTAAAAAAATCTGATTTTACATAAAACTCTGGCAATAAATTTTTTTGTCCGTCTTTAGCACCATCCTTTTTGCCGTCAAAAGCATCCATTTTTTCTTTATAATAGGCTTTCAAATTTTCCCTTGCCACCAAATCCTGATATTCCTTTGGCGTTAAAATAATGGGGTAATTAATATTGTAATTTCCTATTTTTTCGGTGAAAATATACCTATCGGTAACAGGGTCGTACGTGTATTTAGACTCAATGCTATTGGGATTTGGTATTTTAATATTACCCAAATTAAAGCCAGGTATGATGGAATCTTGTTCGGGTTCTTGGGCCCGAGCCATGAGAGAAAATAAAAGAACAAAAACTAAAACAAAGTATTTTTTAATTATTCTATAAAAAATATCATTAGTTGTATTCAAATCTATTATAAATTTTTTAAAGCCTGTTTTATAATGGTTTCAACATTGGCATCGGGTTGGGATATTAAAATTTTATCTACAACACGCTCTGCTTGCTTTTTAACAAAACCAAGCACTTCCAAAGCAGATAACGCTTCATTTTTATTGGTATTGTCTTTTGAAACCGAAACTTCATCCATATCATAAATCTTTAAGATTTTATCTTTCAAATCAATGATTACCCGCTGTGCTGTTTTGGTTCCAATTCCTTTAATGGATTGTATCAAAACAACATCTTCATTTGCAATGCCTTCCCTAATTTGCTTAGGGGTTAAAGACGATAGCATGGTTCTTGCAATATTGGCTCCAATACCGTTAACAGAAATCAACAATCTAAAAATATCCCTTTCTGCTAACGAAGAAAACCCATACAAAGTATGGGAATCTTCTTTAATTTGCAAATGTGTATATAATTTTAAATGTTCACTATCAGGTATTTGGGAATAGGTATGTAAAGATATATTGATAGTATATCCAACACCATTACAGTCTATAACAACATCTGTTGGGGTTTTCTCAACTAACTTTCCTTGAATATGAGTTATCATTTAACTTTAGGTTATGCTACCAAATGTAATGAAATTATTTACGCTTGTCTATTTTGAATTCCCCTTTTCCTTTTCCCATTTTTCCTTTTGTTGCGCATCTATAACGGAGATAGCTGTCATGTTAACAATTTCATCTACACTAGCCCCTAATTGTAATATGTGAACTGGCTTACGCATACCCATCATGATAGGCCCAATGGACTCCGCTTTATTTAATTCTTTAAGAAGTTTATACGTGATGTTTGCCGATTCTAAATTTGGAAAAACAAGTGTGTTTACTTTTTGACCCACTAATTTTGAAAAAGGAAATGATTTTTCAAGCATTTCACTATTTAAAGCAAAATCTATTTGCAATTCACCATCTACTAATAATTCTGGATTAGTTTCATGCAGAATGGCTACAGCTTCCCTAACTTTTGTTGTTCTCGGACTTGGAGATGATCCAAAATTAGAGAACGTTGTCATAGCCATAACAGGCTCTAAACCAAACATACGTACGGTTTTTGCAGTCATTTGGGCAATTTTAACCAAATCTTCTGCTGGCGGATCGATATTTATAGAGGTATCACTTAAAAATAAGGGCCCTCGCTGTGTCATCATAATATTAGTTGTAGCAACTCTTTTCGCTCCCTTCGCCAAACCAATTAACTCCAACATAGGTTTTACAACCGCCGGATAACTAAGTGAATATCCGGAAATAATAGCATCGGCATCTCCCTCATTAACCATCATGGCCGCAAAATAATTACGCTCTCGCATGATGCGTTGTGCAGAATAAAGCGTTACTCCTTTGCGTTTTCTTTGCTCCCAGTACACTTTAGCATACTTGTTCTTTCTGGTTTCTTCTTCGTCAGATTTTGGATCGATGATTTCAATATTGGCATCAAATTCAATTTCAGCCATTAGCTTTTGAATTGTCTCCTTCCTACCAAGCAAAATAGGAATTGCTATCCCTTCATCATACGCTATTTGAGCTGCCTTCAAAACATCTAAATGATCTGCTTCTGCATATACCACACGTTTCGGATCCATTTTTGCTCTGTTAGTAAGCAACCTAATCATTTTATTATCAGACCCTAATCGTTCTCTTAATTCATCCTCGTACTTTTCCCAATTTTCAATAGGGTGCGTTGCCACACCACTTTCCATGGCAGCTCTCGCTACTGCTGGAGGCACTTGCGCTATTAAACGTGGATCGAATGGTTTTGGAATAATATAGTCTTTACCAAATGTTAACCTAGTTTCTCCGTAGGCAATATTAACTTGTTCAGGAACAGGCTCTTTTGCTAATCTTGCCAATGCTTTAACAGCAGCCATTTTCATGGCTTCGTTAATTTTTGTGGCACGAACATCTAATGCGCCTCTAAAAATAAATGGAAATCCTAGTACATTATTCACTTGGTTAGGATGGTCTGAACGCCCGGTTGCCATAATAATATCCTTCCTTGTATCTACCGCAAGTTGATACCCTATTTCAGGATTTGGATTAGACATGGCAAACACAATAGGGTCTTTAGCCATTGTCAATAACATTTCTGGACTCACAATATCTGCTGTTGATAAACCAATAAAAACATCGGCATCAACCATGGCTTCATCTAAGGTATCAATTTTTCTATGGGTTGAAAACTCGGCCTTTTCACTTGATAAGTTTTCCCTATCATTTCTTATCACGCCTTTACTATCAAGCATCACCATATTTTCGCGTCTTGCCCCACAAGCCTGATATAAACGGGAACATGAAATAGCGGCAGCTCCAGCACCACTAATGACGATTTTTACATCCTCGATTTTCTTTTTGGTGATTTCCAAAGCATTTATCAGAGCTGCTGCTGAAATAATCGCCGTTCCATGTTGGTCATCATGCATCACTGGAATATCCAATTCTTCTTTTAAGCGTCTTTCAATCTCAAAAGCTTCAGGCGCTTTAATATCTTCTAAATTAATGCCCCCAAAAGTAGGCGCAATCATTTTTACGGTTTGAATAAATTCTTCAACATTCTCTGTGTTCACTTCAATATCAAAAACATCAATGTCTGCAAATATTTTAAAAAGCAATCCCTTACCTTCCATAACCGGTTTTGATGCTTCAGGACCGATATTCCCTAAACCTAAAACGGCTGTTCCGTTTGAAATAACAGCAACCAAATTCCCTTTGGCCGTGTATTTATAAACGTTTTTTACATTCTTTGCTATTTCTAAACATGGTTCTGCAACACCTGGAGAATAGGCCAAAGACAAATCTCTTTGAGTCGCATATTTTTTCGTTGGTACAACTTGTATTTTTCCTGGAGTTGGCTTGGCGTGGTATATTAAGGCTTCTCTACGTTTACTTTCTTTACTCATAGGGTTTTAGTTATAGTGGTTGTCAAAATTGAGAAACTAAGTTGTTAAACAATTCTTAAGTGCATAAACTATAAGGATTTTGTTTAAGTGACAAATATAATAATCCTATACTTTAAACCGCTATTCTTTCAAGAAATTGATATTTCTTTTTAAACCCTAAAGGTTATTTGAATATTTGGTGATGATGTTTGGTTTTTCTATGATACCAAACAAAAAACCACTTTAATAATTAGCAAATATTATTTTTA
>NCDW01000307.1 GCA_002280395.1 Flavobacteriales bacterium 32-35-8 | reverse complement strand
ACTGTAATACATTATTGAATTTTAAATTTAAACTCAATCAAAAAATCCAGATAACAATTCCGTTTTTAGAAATTAAGAAATATTAATTTGAATCCTTTTAGTATTTTAGCATCATAATACTTTCTTATGGTGCCTATTGAGGATTTTATGTTGCCCTGTTTAAACAAAAAATTGTTTGGAATAGAATGTATGGGGTGTGGGATGCAGCGTTCAATTGCTCTAGTTTTTCAAGGAAAGTTTCAAGAAGCTTTTTATATGTATCCTGCAATTTATCTTATTATACCATTATTTTTAATCTTAACAGTATCCTTAATTTATAAATTCAAATACTCAAACAAAATAATTAGTATACTCGCTATTTTAACAATAGCTACCATTATAGTAAGTTATTTAATCAAACTAATCAATTAAAATTCACTCATGGAACAACAAAAACTCAACCCAACAATTGTTTACGTTTTAGCTATTTTAGGTCTTTTATGCTGCTGCTTTGGCGGCTTAGGATTTATTCTAGCTGGTATCGCTTTTATTATTGCAAATAGCAAATTAAATGCCGCTAAAATGAATCCTGAAAATTATGATGTATCTAGTGTTAAAGCCATGAACACGGCAAAAATTGTAACATTAATTATATTAATAATTAATATCCTCTATTTGATATCAACAATATATCAAATTTATACGATTGGTTGGGACGAAATGATGGAGCGATCAAGGGACATTATGGAGCAATGGGAACAAAATCAGTAATCAACATTTTCAAATAACAAAAAAGCAACCAAATAGGTTGCTTTTTTGTTATTTTAAACTTCAAATTGTTTTAATGTTTTTATGATAATTGAAATACAATCCAATAATTGCTCTTCATTCATAACCAAAGGTGGTGCAAAACGAATGATGTTTCCGTGTGTTGGTTTTGCCAATAAACCATTATCCCTCAAAGCCAAACAAATATTCCAAGCAGTATCACTGTCTTGAGTATCGTTTATTACAATGGCATTAAGCAAGCCTTTTCCCCTAATTAATTTTACAATTTGGCTTGTTTCAATATAATTGCCTAACTCATTTCGGAATAGGTTTCCAAGTTTTTCAGCATTTTCGGCCAATCTTTCATCTCTTATAACTTCCAATGCGGCTATGGCCACAGCTGCTCCTAGGGGATTCCCTCCAAACGTACTGCCGTGCGTACCCGGGGTCATAACCTTCATAATCTCATTATTTGCCAAGGCAGCACTAACAGGATACATGCCGCCACTTAAAGCTTTTCCTAAAATCAAAATATCTGGTTTCACGCCTTCATGGTCAACTGCCAATAATTTACCAGTTCGGCCAATACCAGTTTGTATTTCATCAGCAATAAATAATACATTGTATTGCTCACACAAAGCTTTTGCTTTTGCCAAATAACCTTCATCTGGCACATAAACACCTGCTTCACCTTGTATGGGTTCCACTAAAAAGCCTGACACATTGGAATTGCTCTTTAAGGCAGTTTCAAGAGCATTTAAATCATTATAATCTATGTTGATAAATCCGCTTGAATAAGGACCAAAATTTTTGTTAGCAGAACTGTCACTTGAAAACGACACAATGGTAGTAGTGCGCCCATGAAAGTTTTTATTGCAAACTATAATTTTTCCTTTATTTTCTGGAATCCCTTTAATTTCATAGCCCCATTTTCTACAGATTTTTAAAGCAGCCTCTACCGCTTCTGCTCCGGAATTCATTGGCAATAATTTATCATAACCAAAATATTCGCAAGTAAATTTCTCGTAACGCCCTAAAACATTATTATGAAATGCCCTAGACGTTAAGGTTAATGTTTGAGCTTGCTTAATTAAGGCATTAACAATTTTAGGATGAGAATGTCCCTGATTTACCGCAGAATATGCAGACAAAAAATCATAATATTTTTTTCCTTCAACATCCCAAACAAAAACACCTTCCCCTTTATCTAAAACTACCGGAAGTGGATGATAATTATGGGCACCATGTTGATTTTCTAAATCGATATAATATTGTGAATTTTTTGTTGTTTCTGTTGTCGACATAAATTTTGCTTTTTTAC
>NCDW01000064.1 GCA_002280395.1 Flavobacteriales bacterium 32-35-8 | reverse complement strand
TTAATTCTTAATTCTTAATTCTTAATTCTTAATTCTTAATTCTTAATTCTTAATTCTTAATTCTTAATTCTTAATTCTTAATTCTTAATTCTTAATTCTTAATACTGACAAAGGGTTGTCATAATCAACTATTTACTTTGCTGTATAATTTTTACAAGTTATGGGAAAATTGAAGTCTTATTTCGATTTATACTTTCATTTGAAGTCCTATCTTTGGAATATATATCATGCCATTATGAGTTTAGATTCCGTTAAACGCTTTGACCGCATTGTTGCCATTCTCGTTCAATTACAATCCAAACGTATTGTAAAAGCCCAAGAATTGTCCGATAGATTTCAAGTCAGCTTGCGCACCATTTACAGAGATGTGAGAACATTGGAGGCTTCGGGCGTTCCCATTGTGAGCGAAGCTGGTGTTGGGTATTCCATCATGGAAGGTTACAGATTGCCACCTGTGATGTTTACACGTGAAGAAGCGGGAAGCTTTGTGGCTGCTGAAAAGTTTATGCAAAAGTTTGTAGATAAATCTTTGGGAAGCCATCACGAATCTGCCATGTTTAAAGTGAAATCGGTGTTACGCGGACGGGAAAAAGATTGGATTTCGGCATTAGAATCGCAAATCATGGTCGATCCATCGCAAGAGCTTTTCAATAAAAATTTACCAAATGCCTTAGAAATTCTTTTTGAAAGCGTTGCCGAAAAAAAACAAGTGTTTTTAAAATACCATGCTTTAAATAATGAGACCCCTTCCGAAAGATATATAGAACCTGTGGGTTTATTTCATGAAAACGGATTTTGGTATGTGTTGGGGTATTGCCATATCAGGCATGATTACAGGCAATTTAGAACCGACAGAATGTTATTGATTAGCAGAACCCAACTGCCTTTTACCTTGGAACACGGAACCATAGATGAACACCGTGAAAAAGAGAAAACCATTGAAAAAACAAAAGTCATTATTTTAGTGGATAAAACAGTCGCACGGTACATTAGTGGCGACAGGAAACACCATGGATTCATTTCAGAAAAAATGAAAGGAAATCATGTAGAAATGATTTTTATGACCACCGATTTAGAAAATGGCTTCTCCCGATGGTATCTTATGTTTTGTGATTATGCCAAAATCATCGAACCTGAAAGACTAAAAATTCGGGTTAAAGAAATATTGAGAAAAGGGGAATTGAAACTTGTGGATTGAATGGTTTTTTTATGATTTCATAGAACACTATGATAAGTTAAGAACAATCAAACACCTCCGTTAACTAAAAATATCCCAAATATAAATACAAGAATAATTAAAGTCCATCCACTTACATATGCTCCCCAAGAAGCAACATTATGCTCTTCGAACGCCTTCCCTTTTTTCTTAAGATTAATTATTGTTAAAGCAATTGACAATAAAATAAAGATAACTCCAAATAAAATTCCATTATCAAAATCTATTATCCGAAAAAATAAACGAATTGCGTTTTATGATTTCCGATTTGGCTCAAGATGCGCAAAACGATGCGAAAGGTTCGGCTGGCGATAAGCACGAAACCGCTTTGTCTATGATGCATTTAGAACTTAAAAATCTTTCTGTGAAGATAAAATTAAACTATATAGCTCAAAATTGTGCTATATTTGAGCTATAAAATCAGAATTTATAGCTCATTTCACCATCTATGCTAAGTTTATAATTAAACATGGTACAATTCTACAGAATTAATTTATAGCTTATTAATTTATTCATCTGCAAACTCCCCTCTTAGCGGTTCAATATAAAAACCAACCTCACTAATTAATTTAATAACATGGTCATTAAGAACGTCCCCAATGGGGTTTTCGATACGCAAAATGTTATCGCAATCTTCCAAATCGAAGTCAATGTTGTATTTGGGAAACGATTGATTTAGTTTCTCAAGAATCTGCTTTGATTGCTTTTGCTTCGTGATGTTGGTTTTAAAAACTTCTACCATTTTAGAAATAATTCAATTGATGAAAGAGAATATATGTACAGATGCTAAAAACGAGATTTAGTTGCGTTCAATTACGACATTTTTCAAGCTATTTTTACTACGCTTTTATAGTTGTGGTTTTCAGTTTATGAAAATAGATATAGGAAACCATTAGAATAGCTAGTATTATTATGGGGAAAATGGTTTGAAAATCGAATCCGTCCACAGCAAAATGACTGATACTTGCAAATAAAAAATCGAATGTAAAACCTGCATAAGCCCATTCTTTAATCCGATTTGGCACTTGCGGAATCACTAAAGCCAAAGCACCTAACACTTTAAATACTACTAAAGCGTTCCCAAAATACTCTGGATACCCTAAATGGCGGATACCTTCTTTTGCTAATTCGGTTTGTGATGTGAATGCAGGCATGACACCTTCAAATAAAAAGATAATAATGGTTGCTGTCCAAAAAATGATTTTGTTTGTTTTGGTTGTTTTCATGATTAAATTGTTGGTTAATAATAATTTAAAGATATAAAAATCTATTGTTCATAACTTAATAGCCAATGGTTTCCATATTTATCAGTGAGATCTCCAAATAAAGCACCCCAAAAGCTGTGTTCCAAAGGATGTTCCACCTTCCCTCCCTCCGAAAGTTTTTCAAAACAGGTTTCAATCTGTTCACGGCTTATACATTTTAGTGAAAGAGAAACATTATTACCTTTAATAATTCCTTTGAATGGAACCATATCAGTTCCCTTTAATACAAGAGAATCTTTCGTAAGTGTTGCATGTAGAATACAATCTTTCATTTTTTTAGGCATCTTATCAGATAGCGGAGAATCTCCAATGGTTTGTAAGGTGAGTTCTCCACCCAAGCAAGATTTATAAAACATCATGGCTTCTTTACAATTGCCATTAAAAGTTAAATAGGATTGAATTTGTGCTGACATCTATGAGCCATTAAGCATTTAATAGGGTTTTCACATCCAATTTCCGCATGGTCATTACTACTTCAAAGACTCTTTTGGACTTTTCTGGGTCACGCATTAAGTCACCTAAAATTGCAGGAACTACTTGCCAAGACACTCCAAATTTATCTTTGCACCATCCACACATGCTTTCTTGTCCGCCATCAGAAATAAGATTGTTCCAATAATGATCAATTTCTTGCTGGTCTTTACACTCAATCACAAATGAGGTTGCTTCAGTATGTTTAAATTGTAGACCTCCATTCAATCCCATAAATCGGTGTCCGTTAAGTCCACATTGAACTACCATGGGACTTTCAAAAATAATTTTTGAGTTAGGGAAAATACTGCAATAAAATTCTGCAGCTTCTTTTGCCTGGTTATCAAACCATAGGCATAGATATATAAAAGGGTTCATATTCTTGAAATAAGAGTTTTAGAATTTTGTTTATATTGAAATAATCATGCATCTGGAATTTCTGGTTCTACCAATTTCATTAATTTTTCCAATGATTCTTGCCAACCTAAATAACACATTTCTATTGGTATGGCAGACGGAATACCTTCTTGCAAAATTTCTAGTTCTGTTCCGCAAAAAACTTTTTTAAACGACACGGTTGTGGTCATTTCTCCCGGTAAATTTGGGTCGTCGAAAGTATCTGTGTGCTTAATAAGTTCATTCGGTTTGATGTCTAAAAACTTGCCGCCGAATGAGTGGCCATTTTCTGTTGTAAAATTGGTGAAAGACATCTTGTAATTGCCACCTATTTTAAAATCCATGTGATGAACCGTGCAAAAAAATCCATATGGAGGAAACCAACTTGCACATGCTTCTTGGTTTGAGAAAGCTCGGAACACTTTTTCGGGTGCCACTTTCAATATTCTGTGTAGGGATACGCTATTATTTTGCATTGTTTCTGTTTTTTAAGATTTATTGTTTTCAGTATAATGCTTGAAATTATCCAAGATAGCCTGCCATCCATCACGTTGCATATCAATAGGGTTCTGCGATTCTGCATCAAAAACAGTAATGATTTCGGTGTTTCCTTGGTTTTCTTTAAAATCAATTTCAGCTTTGCGTCCATCTTCCATGGTGTAAGCGATTCTTTTTAGCGGCCCCACTTCATCATAAGTCCCTGTAAAATCAAAACCAAAACTATTATCTTTCGCTTCCATTCTGGATAAGAACCTGCCGCCGACTCTCAAATCGTTTTCTGCTCGTGGTGTGTCCCACTTATCTGATGCTGTGTTCCATTTTACAATACGCTTAGGGTTTGTCCATAATTCCCAAACCTTTTTTGCCGATGCTTTTACATTTGCTTTAATTGTTATCTGTTCCATTTCTTATCTGTTTAATTGTTACAATACAAATTTCTGAAACATATAACATTTCAATAGTGTGCAATAACGGCTATCAAAAGGGTTGATTACGACAAATAGATTTATTACATTTGATATATGAAAAAAATTTCCATTTTAGTACCTGAGTCCGCCGTCATTGAAGCGGTAGCAGATCCTCAATATATGTTTTCAGCTGCCAACCAATTTTTACAGGCTAACGGACAAGCGCCACTTTTTGAAGTAAATCTTGTTGGACTAAGCCATGAAGTAAAATTTAATAATGGCATGTTTTCAGTACATACCGATTATGTATTGGATGATGTTATAGAAACCGACCTCATCATCATTCCAGCGCTTTTTGGAAATATGAAGACTGCTGTTGACCTGAACAGGAAAGCCATTCCTTGGCTTTTAGATCATCATAACAAAGGCGCAGAAATTGCTTCTTTGTGCGTTGGTGCTTTTTTATTGGCCTCCACTGGCATTTTAAACGGAAAAAAATGTTCTACACATTGGGCTTTCTACAATGAATTTAAGGAAACATTTCCTGAAGTTGACATTATGGATGGAAGCATTATTACTGAAGAAAATGGCATCTATTCCAGTGGTGGCGCCAACTCTTATTGGAATTTATTACTTTATTTATTAGAAAAATACACCGATAGAGATACCTCTATATTAGCATCAAAATATTTTGCCATCGACATTGACAGAGAAAGTCAATCCGCATTTATGATGTTTACAGGGCAGAAAGACCATGACGATACCGATGTTAAAAAAGTACAAGAACATATTGAAACTAATTATCAAGATAAAATCACAGTTGACGACATGGCCAAATTGGTTAACGTAAGTCGTAGAAGCCTGGAACGACGCTTTAAACAAGCTACCGATAACACCATTATTGAATACCACCAACGCGTGAAAATAGAAGCTGCTAAACGCAGTTTTGAAAGTACCAGAAAAAATATTTCCGAAGTGATGTTTGATGTTGGTTATACAGACACAAAAGCATTTCGCACGGTCTTTAAAAAAATAACAGGCTTGACTCCTATTGAGTATAGAAATAAATACAGTAAAATCATTTAAAGAAAACAATCAATTATTAAGGATCGGAATCCCTAAAAGGAAACCTGCCAAAACTAATTTTTAACTTTATATTTGATAACTACTTTTAAAACTAAACAAATTTCATTCTATGAGACATTCATTAAATTTTACTTTATTATGCTTAATTACATGCAACTTTATCATAAGCTGTAAACCCAAAACTGAAAAAAACCAACCACAGGAGCCCGTTGTACAAACAACTTATGGCACTATTTCCGGAAGTATAGATGATAGCATATTTACCTTCAAGGGAATTCCTTATGCTAAAGCTGAAAGATTTATGCCGCCACAAAATCCGGATTCCTGGGACGGTGTTCGTGAAACTACGGAATTTGGACCGGTAGCAAAACAAGTTGTAGCTTGGATTGATGAGGCCAATATGGATGAGAAAAATCTTTTTAACTTAAATGTCTGGACACAAGGTATTAATGACGAAAAAAAACGTCCGGTTATGGTGTGGTTTCATGGTGGCGGATTCCATATTGGCAGTAGTAACGACCCTATGACCTATGGAAAAGCGTTGGCTCAAAAAGGGGATGTTGTTATTGTTTCTGTGAACCATCGACTGAACATCCTTGGATTTCTTGACCTATCGGCGTACGATGAAAAATACAAACAATCGGCCAATGCAGGCATTTTAGATGCGGTAAAAGCCTTGGAATGGGTTAAAAACAACATTGAAAACTTTGGAGGCGATCCATCCAATGTCACCATTTTTGGTGAATCTGGTGGCGGCGGTAAAGTGGGCACGCTTATGTGCATGCCTTCTGCAAAAGGGTTATTTCACAAAGCCATCATTCAAAGTGGCACATTGATTAATGTGATGAATAAAGAAAAATCACAAGCCCTTGGCAAAACAGTACTTGAAAATTTAGGAGTAACTCCAGAAAATCTTAATCAATTGGATACCATTTCTTATCAAAGGCTTGTGAAAGCTGGAAACGATGCCATTCTAAGTATTTCTGGCCCTAGACAACCAGGTGCCAAAACCATGTTTGGATTTGCGCCTTCAGCAGACGGTGAAACATTACTTCAACAACCTTTCAGTCCAGGATTTGCAAACATTTCGAATGACATCCCTCTTTTAATGGGAACCACGCTAAATGAACTTATAAATACTGCTTATGGTGAAAAAGAATTGACTTTGGAACAAGCCAAGGAACGCCTAGCAAAAATATATGGTGATAAAACGGATCAATTTGTGGAGCTATATGAGAAGGCATATCCAAATTTTACACCTCAAGACCTTTTGTCTATAGATACGGTTTTCAGACCATTTACCATTAGAACATTGGATGCCAGAGCCGAACAATCTACTGCCCCCCTATATGCATATTTTTTAGCATGGAAAAGTGGTGTGGATGATGCCTCTAAAGGGTCTTTCCACGGCTTGGATATCCCATTAGCCTTTAACACAGTTGATTTGAGAGCCGACTGGACCGGAAATACAGAAGAAGCATGGAAATTAGCGGAGGTTATGAGCTCCTCATGGTTAAATTTTGCTAAAACTGGTAATCCTAATACAACTGGTTTACCTAAATGGGAACCTTACACGGCAGAAAATGGTGTCACTATGTATTTTGATAATGAATCGAAAATTGTAAACAATCACGATAGAGTACTAATGGAGTTCATTAGCGCTGCGGAATAAAACATGATGCCCAAGCTTCTTCCAAAGGGGAGTGGCTTGGCATTGGTTAGTATTAGATAACTCCAATAAAATGGATTCAATAAAAAAACGGTTTAGAGTGAACTAAACCGTTTTTTATTTTTCATTTGTAGCGGGAACTGGACTCGAACCAGTGACCTTCGGGTTATGAGCCCGACGAGCTACCTACTGCTCTATCCCGCGATTTTAATATCAAAACAATTTACTTAGCTCTTAACTTTCGGTTCATAATGCCGACCAAACCGTTTCGGACTGCAAATATACAATCCTTTTTAATTTTAGCAACGATTATAATTAAAAATATTATTGCTCGATACTATCTGCCTGAAAATCCACAAGTTCCAAATCGAAAAATTCAACTCTAACCTCTATTGGGTTACAACAAACCTCACAATCTTCGATGTAGGATTGTATTGAAATAGAAGCATCCAATAGCATGGAAATGCTTTCCCAACAATATGGACAACTAAAAAAATGTTCTATCATCCCATAAAGTTATACAAAAAAGAGGTTGTATTTAAAATACAACCTCTTTAAAATTTAAGAAATTCTAACTAAAACTATTCTTTTTCAATATCCATGATAGCTGTTGCATTTTCATTTTGCAATGGCAATAACATTATACCTGGAGGGTTATTTCCTGAAACACTAATGTACTCTTGATTTAAATTATTATCACTTACCATTAGTGTATTCAATTTTTTTAAGTTTATAAATTCTATTGGTAAGTCACCAGTTAAATTATTGCTAGATAACACCAGTTCTTGTAGTTTAACTAATTGTGCAATTTCTACCGGTATTTCACCTTCCAATTTATTATCCATCAAACTTAATTTTTCCAACTTACTTAATTGATGAATTTCGTTTGGAATGGTTCCTGTTAAAAAATTGCTTCCTAATAAAAGTTCTTTTAAATTAGTTAGCCCCATTAATTCTGATGGGATTGTACCAATGAAATTGTTACTATATAGTTTTAATGATTCCAATTTTTTTAGCTCAGCTAATTCAGAAGGAATAGTTCCTTCTAACTTGTTCATGAACAATTCTAAAGAGGTCAACTCTTTTAAATTTTTAATTGACGTTGGTATGGTACCACTAATTTTATTAAATCCTAAATTCAATACTCTCAATGATAACAGACTACCTATTTCTTGAGGCAACTTGCCTTCAAGATTATTGAAAGACAAATTAATCTCAACTATCTTATCATTTTCTATTTTGATTCCGTACCAAGTATCTACAGACTTGTTTAAATCCCATGTAGCATTCCAATTGCTGCCATTTGTAGCATTATAAAATGCTATTAAGGCTTCCTTTTCAGTTGACGAAATCTCAGCAAAAGAGTATGCCGTAACAAAAAAGCAAATTAAAAGTAGTTTTATAGTTTTCATAATTCGAATAGATTTGGGATTAATTCTTTCACGAAATTAGCCTGAAAGCAGATGAAAAACTATTTTATTCGATGAAGTGCATTTTTTTTTAACATTTAACAATCGACAAACAACTTAACTTCCGACGAACGGCATAAAACATTAAAACTTAAACCTATCATACTAAGCTTGAAACTCATTATTGGCGATAATTTTATGTCAATTTAAAAATTCACATAAAATTAAATCCGTCTAAAAAATCAGAACTTATTTTATACATTTTCACAATAAAAGCATTAAAAAGGAGACTCTCGATGAATTCATTTCGAATGACTTTGAAGAAAACATCTAAAATTCTGTTAAATAAAAATTAAGTTCTAATTCTTTTTAAGTGATAACAAGTAAATTTGCAAAAATTACATGTATTATAGGCATGTGATAACCTCCAACTTTAATGAAAAAAAGACACCTAATTTATACCGTTATTATTATCGGAATCGTTGCCCTAATCATTTACAGGGTTACTGAAAATAAAAAAGCCAGCAGTCAAGGAAATTTTAAGAAAGCAGCACCTGTAATGAGTGTAGAAGGCGAAGTGTTAAAACCCCAAAAATTTGACGATAATCTTTCACTCTCAGGAACCTTGGAATCTAATGAAGAAATTAATATTAGAAGCGAAATTGCGGGTGTTGTAGAAAGTATTAATTTTGAAGAAGGCACAAAAGTATCTAAAGGTCAAGTGTTGCTTAGAGTAAATGATATTGAGCTTCGTGCACAATTATCTAAAGCTAGAACGGCGCAACAATTGGCTTCTGAAAATCAAAGAAGAGCAAAATTATTGCTTGAAAAACAAGCCATCAGTCAAGAGGAATTTGATATTTCTAATGCCAATTTTGAATCTGCACGTGCCGAATCTGACTTAATTGCTGCCCAATTATATAAAACTACCATTAGAGCACCTTTTTCAGGCTCTATTGGTTTACGTTCTATTTCAAAAGGTACTTTTGTAACACCAGAAACACCTATTGCTAAATTGGTGAATACCAACCAAATAAAAGTTACGTTTTCAATCCCAGAAAAATATGCTACTCAAATAAAAGTGGGCAATCCATTGACATTTAAAACATCAGATGCCAAAGAAGAATATACAGCCACCATATATGCTATGGAACCTCAAGTGGATATAGCAACTAGAACGTTGAAAATAAGAGCCATTGCCGATAATAAAGAAGGCAAACTGTATCCTGGGACTTTTGCTAATGTTACATTACCATTAGAAACCGTAAATGAAGCCTTATTAGTTCCTACACAAGCCTTAATTCCTATCCAAAACGGGAAAATTATTTTTGTTTCTAGAAATGGCAAAGCAGAAGAAGTGAAGGTAGAAACCGGTACCCGTACAAATAGTATGATAAGAATCCTTTCAGGAATTAAAGCTGGCGACACCATTTTAACCTCTGGTGTCATGTCTCTTAAAAACGGAACGCCTGTTAAGGTTAATCTAAAAAAATCCTAAAACTGATGAGTCTATCGACCTTAAGTATCAAACGGCCCGTTCTTACCATTGTCATGAATTTAGCCATCATGCTATTTGGTATTATTGGCTTTACATATCTTGGTGTTAGGGAATTTCCTTCTATCGATCCTGCTCAAATTTCTGTAAGCACCAATTATTCGGGTGCTAATTCAGATATTATTGAATCCCAAATTACAGAACCCCTTGAAAAAGCCCTAAATGGCATTGATGGTATTCGAAATATCTCATCGCAGAGCAACCAAGGTTCCAGTAGAATCAATATCGAATTTAACCTCGATAAAAATTTAGAGGAAGCAGCTAATGATGTACGCGACAAAGTATCTCAAGCCTCCAGAAGTTTACCTCAAGATCTTGATGCGCCACCAGTGGTTTCAAAAGCTGATGCCGATTCTAGAGCCATCATTTCCATGACCGTTCAAAGCGACAATAAAAATACTTTAGAGCTTTCTGACTATGCCGACAATGTTTTGGCACAACGCCTTCAAACCATTCCTGGAGTAAGTAGTGTTCAAATTTGGGGGCAGCGCAAATATGCCATGCGTTTATGGATTGATCCCATAAAATTGGCATCATATGGAGTCACTGTTGCCGATGTTAGGCAAGCTTTATTGTCACAAAATGTAGAATTACCTTCCGGAAAATTAACAGGCGCTAATACGGAATTGACCGTTAAAACCATTGGTAATCTTTCTACTCAAGAAGAATTTAACAACCTTATTATTTTCGCTGAAGGTGAAAAAGTAGTTCGTTTTAATGATGTTGGGAACGCCACATTGGAAGCCGAAAACATGGAAACCAAGTTAAGCGATTCTGGGCAACCTATGGTCTCCATGGGTATTGTACCACAACCTGGTGCTAATTATATTGCTATTGCAGATGCTTTTTATGAAGAATTTGAGAGACTCAAAAGGGACTTACCGGAAGATTTTAAACTAAATATTGTTATTGACGACACGCTTTTTGTAAGACGTGCCATTACTGAAGTGGTTGAAACGTTGGCTATCTCCATTGTGTTGGTGGTTTTGGTCATCTTCTTTTTCTTTAGAAACTGGTCCATAGCCATGCGACCACTTATTGATATACCTGTATCTTTGATTGCCACGTTTTTCATTATGTGGATATTCGGTTTTTCAATCAATGTCCTCACACTGCTTGCCATTGTATTGGCCACAGGTTTGGTGGTTGATGATGGTATTGTAGTAACTGAAAAC
>NCDW01000306.1 GCA_002280395.1 Flavobacteriales bacterium 32-35-8 | reverse complement strand
GTAGATTCATTATTTGATAACACTCGTAAAGCTTCTGCTGTTAAAACAGAATCAAACAGACCATTAAAATCTTTATCAGATTCATTAAAAGGTAAACAAGGTCGTTTCCGTCAAAACTTATTAGGAAAACGTGTAGATTATTCTGCTCGTTCAGTAATTGTCGTTGGACCAGAAATGAAATTGTTTGAATGTGGTTTGCCAAAAGATATGGCTGCTGAATTATACAAACCATTCGTTATTCGTAAGTTAATCGAAAGAGGAATTGTTAAAACAGTTAAGTCGGCTAAGAAAATTATCGATAAAAAAGAGCCAGTAGTATGGGATATTCTTGAGAATGTAATTAAAGGACATCCAGTATTATTAAACCGTGCTCCTACGTTACACAGATTAGGTATTCAAGCATTCCAGCCTAAGTTAATTGAAGGAAAAGCAATCCAGTTACACCCATTAGTATGTACGGCATTCAACGCCGATTTCGATGGTGACCAGATGGCGGTTCACTTACCATTAGGACCAGAAGCTATTTTAGAGGCACAATTATTAATGTTGGCTTCTCATAATATCTTGAATCCTGCAAATGGTGCACCTATTACGGTTCCTTCTCAAGACATGGTACTTGGTCTTTATTACATGACCAAAGAGCGTTTATCAACTCCAGAAAAGAAAATTTTAGGTCAAGATTTGACGTTCTATTCTGCAGAAGAAGTAAACATCGCCTTGAACGAAGGAAAATTAGAATTAAATGCTCGTGTGAAAGTACGAGCTAAAGATTTTAATGAAAATGGAGAATTAGTTTACAAAATTATCCAAACAACTGCAGGAAGAGTTTTATTTAATGAAGTAGTGCCAGAAGCAGCAGGATATATTAATGAGGTATTAACTAAGAAATCATTACGTGATATTATTGGTAAAATCTTATCGGTAACAGATGTTCCTACAACGGCAGCTTTCTTAGATGATATGAAAGATCTAGGATATAAAAATGCATTCCGTGGTGGATTATCATTCTCATTAGGAGATATTCGTATTCCTGAACAAAAAACACAATTAATTGCAGATGCCAGAGAACAAGTTGAGGCGATTTCTGTAAACTATAACATGGGTCTTATTACCAATAACGAACGTTACAACCAAGTTATTGATATCTGGACTTCAGCAAATGCGCAATTAACTGAGTTAGCAATGAAAAATATCCGTGAAGACCAACAAGGTTTCAACTCGGTATATATGATGCTTGACTCAGGAGCAAGGGGTTCTAAAGAACAAATTCGTCAGTTAACTGGTATGCGTGGTTTGATGGCTAAGCCTAAAAAATCAACCGCTGGTGGTGGTGAAATTATTGAAAACCCTATTCTTTCTAACTTTAAAGAAGGTCTTTCGATTCTTGAGTATTTCATTTCTACTCACGGTGCGCGTAAAGGTCTTGCGGATACGGCTCTTAAAACTGCCGATGCGGGTTACTTAACACGTAGATTACATGATGTATCTCAAGATGTTATTGTAAACTCTGTTGATTGTGGTACTTTAAGAGGAATCGAAGTTTCTGCTTTAAAGAAAAACGAAGAAATTGTTGAAACATTAGGAGAAAGAATCTTAGGACGTGTTGCTTTACAAAATGTAATCAACCCACTTGATAACGAAGTACTAATCGAAGCAGGCGAGCAAATTACGGAAGCTATCGTTAAGAAAATCGAAGCATCTCCAATTGAAAGAGTTGAAGTTCGTTCCCCATTAACTTGTGAAGCTAAAAAAGGAATCTGTGCAAAATGTTACGGAAGAAATTTAGCAACAGGAAAAATGACTCAAAAAGGTGAAGCAGTTGGTGTTATTGCAGCACAATCAATTGGTGAGCCAGGTACACAGTTAACACTTCGTACGTTCCACGTTGGAGGGGTTGCTGGAGGTATCTCTGAAGAGTCTAGCATTGTAACTCGTTTTGCAGGTAGATTAGAAATTGAATTGCACATTTTACACTTAACTTGTTGATAATTTGACGCCTAAATTCTTTAGTTTTGATAATATCTTTAATTTTAGGATATGAGTGAAGAAAATGATAAAAATGAAATCTTTGAAGAA
>NCDW01000063.1 GCA_002280395.1 Flavobacteriales bacterium 32-35-8 | reverse complement strand
CTCATTTGCGAAGTAAGACCGAATTTCTCATCATCTGGAAACGCCTTTGTATAATTATAAATATTTGAAGCCAACTTTATGGATTCTTTCCAAACGTCTAGTTTTTCAAAGGTATATAAATGCATCTTTAAATGTTAAGTTGTTTGCTGTTAAGCTGTTTAGTTGTTGTTAAGTCGTGAGTTGTGAAGTTTGTCATCAAGCTACGGCTAAACGACAAACAACTAAACAACAAACATTAGAATTTCGTTTCAAGTTTTATGTAATCCAAAAATTCCCTACGAGTTGATTCTTCTTTAAATTTTCCGCCGAATTCTGATGTTACCGTGCTGCTTTCTACGTCCCTAATCCCTCTGGAATTTACGCATAAATGTTTGGCATCAATAACGCAAGCTACATCTTGAGTATCTAAAACCTCTTGAAGTTCTTTAACAACTTGTATGGTTAAACGCTCTTGTACTTGCGGACGTTTCGCATAATAATCTACAATGCGGTTCATTTTGGAAAGTCCAACAACGCGTCCGCTAGAAATATAAGCAATGTGTGCTTTACCAACGATTGGCAATAAATGGTGTTCGCAAGTAGAATACACGGTAATGTTTTTCTCAACTAACATTTCGCCGTATTTGTATTTATTTTCGAAGGTGGAAGCACTTGGTTTTCGTTTTGGATCCAATCCGCCAAACAATTCCTTTACAAACATTTTAGCCACTCTGTTTGGGGTGCCGCTTAAACTATCGTCCGTTAAGTCCAATCCTAACGTTTCCATAATATGGCGAACATCGTCCTTAATGATTTCTATTTTTTCTTCAACAGAAAGTTTAAAAGCATCCTGTCTCATAGGCGTATTCGATGAGGTTCCAATATGATCTTCACCCAAAGCATCAAAATCCTCAATGTTTTTCTCAATTTTCATGTGTTCAAAAAACTAATTTTTAGTCAGCAAAGATAAGTAATTCCGATTTGTTATGTTTTGTATTAACAAACAATTAATCCTACTGTAAATTATTCTAAAATTTAAAGTCATTTATAAAACAAAAAAAGCCTGAACTTTTTGGGTCTAGGCTTTTTAAATATATGTTTAAAACGTATTAAATATTGAAAGCTAACGATAGTGTTACATTTGAATTTTTATTCAAAATATTAGCTGTATCTGTCAAGCCAACATTGTATAATGGCGTTTCAGAATTTCTTTCAAAAGTATCAAAAGTTAAATCCAATCGGGTATTTCCAAAGTTGTAACCTAAACCTAATGAGTAGCCGGTTAAATCACCAACAGTAAAACCGTTTACGTAAGGGCTTTCCTCAAAGCGGTAACCGCCTCTAAAACTCAATTGCTTTACCTTGTATTCACCACCAATTCTGTAAGTTGATGCCGATGTTAACACATTGGCCACATCACTATTTAAACCCGTAAAATCACCTGCAGGTTTAAATTTAGTAGTGCTATAATCTTTTACTGAATAATCAAAACTAATTAAACCTTGTGTGCCAAAAACATACGCCAAACTTCCTGTTATTTTTGAAGGTGTTTGTATTCTGTAATCTGGATAAATGTTTACGATTTGAGGGTTGATGGTTTTGGGGCCAAAATCTCCATCAGTAAATAAATATTGAGTTGTTTCTTCTGAAATGCTGTACCATGTGGGCGAATCGTAGGTTAAACCAACTCTAAATTCGTTGCTTAGTTTTAAGATACCGCCTAACTGAAACGAAAACCCATTACCTGTAGTTGATAAGGTATTTCCAAATTCTATATTATTTATCAATGAGTTGTTGTTAGAATTATCCTCATATAAAGACGTTGTACGGTTATAATTTATAAAGTGGGAATTCAAATTTAGACCTAAATATAGATTGTCTCCGTATTGCGCCGCCATGTTGAAAGCAATTTTACCATTTAATCCTGTGGACACATAATAGTAATCATGGGCAAAAGTACCATTGGCAAGATTTGAGGTGTAAGACGTATTGTCGTCGTCGTCTACATCTGGTTCAAGAATATAGGATTGATACCCTAAAAATGCTTGTTGATGTGCAAAACCAAAAACATCACCAATATCGGCATAAGCATCGGTTATAGATTCATTACCTATTAATGAAATGTCTCCCAATCTCACTCCATTGGTATAATTTAAAAAGTAAAAATCAATGGATTGGTTATTCGTGTTGGTTCCAACAGCATTCCAAGTATCATCATAGTTATTGGTTTTGTCATAAGCCACGCCAATAGTGAATTTTCTCCAAGGAGAACTAGAATTGTTGTTGGCAAATACAAATGCTACACCACCTTGATTGATATTGAAATCAGTTTCAGAAGTAGAGGTGAACCCATTAAAATATTGGGTATCATTTTTTGTGCTTAAATTAGAAAGTGAAAAGGAGGCATGGCTTTGGGTAAAAATAGCCGAACCGGCAGGGTTGATGCTTACGGCACTCATATCGCCACCTAGTGCGCCAAACGCACCACTTAAGGCTCTAAAACGAGCGGTTCCCTGAATTTCACTTTGTGAATATCTTACAGCATCAGAGATATCTTGTGCGTATAATGTGGTCGCAGATATCAAGCCTATGAATAGGAATTGTAACTTTTTCATATATCTTTTTTAATTATTAACGTCTTCTACCGCCACCTGACGAACCGCCTGAACTGCCTGAACTACTACCGCCTCCAGAAGATCTAGAGAACGAACCTGAGTTACTGCTACCGCTGTTGGTAGATCTAGAATAATTTCCTGAATTGTTGCTAGAACTATTACTGTTGCTTCTCCTATATTGCGTAGAATTGTTATTGTTGGATGGATAAGATGAAGAAGGGGTAGTTGCATTGCTATTTCTTCTTGACGAATTACCATTTATAACATTAGGGGACGAACTTCCAGTTGAACGATTTGTAGAACTGTAAGGGCTAACATTTGTATTGCTTCTTCTATAAGAACTGTTATATCTAGATGTGGTGCCATTGTTGTTATTGTAAGAAGAACTTCTGGTTCCTACATTGTTTGATGGATAGCTATTTCGTCTACTTGCACTATAGGAAACATTGTTTCTGCCATAATATGCACCTCCGTAAAAGTTATTATATCCATTAAATACATAAAATCCAGGGTTATACCAACCACCATAAAATCCACCATAAAAAGGGTCATAGAATCCCCAATTATTCCAACGATTGCCATAGAAACCACCATAAAAAGGATCATAAAAACCACCCCAATTATTCCAACGGTTACCGTAAAAACCACCATAGAATGGTCTGTTCCACAAACCAAAACCGCCCCAGCCAAAACCAGACTGCACATTAATGGTTACTTGGCTGTTGGTTTGTCCCCAGCCACCATATCCTTGGTAATTGTTATTTATGGAATCATTTTCATAATTGTTGCTCTGGTAAGAATCAATATCAGTAAAAATAGCACCCTCACTGTTTACGCTTTCATATTCTAGGGCCTTACTTTTAAAATAATTTTTGTAGTAATCATTGGAGTTGTTTTGAACAACAACAGTTTCATCGTTTCGAGAGATAGTTCGTGGAGCTTCACCATAAATGCCATCATTGTCCACACCAACATATTGATATGAGCCACATGACGCCACTATTAATAGCAACATGAAAACCGCTATTAATGGCATTTTTCTTTTTAAGTAGATTATATTTTTCATATTTCAAGCATTATTTTTATGTTGAACATAACAAAAATAGTTAGTTTTGCCAAACTATTTCGATATTTAACA
This sequence comes from Flavobacteriales bacterium 32-35-8, assembly GCA_002280395.1. Classification (GTDB taxonomy): domain Bacteria; phylum Bacteroidota; class Bacteroidia; order Flavobacteriales; family Flavobacteriaceae; genus Confluentibacter. The sequence goes on along the minus strand of NCDW01000063.1, from coordinate 5,945 downwards.
TAGTCACAATTTTTGTGCCAAAACAATTGTATGAGTAAAAAACTTACCAGTAGAGCAGAGGATTATTCAAAATGGTATAACGAGCTTGTTGTAAAGGCCGATTTAGCTGAGAATTCAGCAGTTAGGGGTTGCATGGTAATTAAGCCCTATGGCTATGCTATTTGGGAAAAAATGCAGGCAGAATTAGATAAAATGTTTAAGGAAACAGGACATCAAAATGCGTATTTTCCTCTTTTTGTTCCTAAAAGTTTGTTTGAGGCTGAAGAAAAAAATGCCGAAGGCTTTGCTAAGGAATGTGCCATTGTAACACATTATAGATTGCAGACCGATCCTGACAGACCTGGTAAATTGCGAGTAGACCCAGACGCTAAATTGGAAGAAGAACTGATAGTAAGACCAACATCTGAAGCTATCATTTGGAATACGTATAGAGGATGGATACAATCTTATAGGGATTTACCTTTATTAATCAATCAATGGGCCAATGTGGTGCGTTGGGAAATGCGTACGCGTTTGTTTTTACGTACTGCAGAGTTTTTATGGCAAGAAGGTCATACAGCTCATGCAACTAAGGCGGAAGCCATTGCGGAAGCGGAATTGATGAACAACGTATATGCCACATTTGCGGAAAATTTTATGGCAATTCCAGTTATTCAAGGACTAAAAACCGAAAGCGAACGCTTCGCTGGTGCTGATGAAACGTATTGCATTGAAGCATTGATGCAAGACGGAAAAGCATTGCAAGCTGGTACATCGCATTTCTTGGGTCAGAATTTCGCTAAAGCATTCGATGTGAAATTTGCTAATAAAGAAGGCGGGCAAGATTATGTTTGGGCAACCTCCTGGGGTGTGTCAACACGATTGATGGGCGCTTTGATTATGACGCATAGTGATGATAATGGCTTGGTATTGCCTCCAACCTTGGCTCCTAATCAAGTGGTTATAGTGCCAATTTATAAAGGAGAAGAAGAATTACATGCGATTGATGACGTAGTAAGCGGTATTTTAAAAGATTTAAGAAGTAAAAATATATCCGTTAAGTACGACAATAGGGATACACAGCGTCCTGGGGCAAAATTTGCCCAATACGAGTTACAAGGGGTGCCTTTGCGTATCGCGATAGGCCCTAAAGATTTGGCAAATGGCACTGTTGAAATAGCAAGGCGTGATACGTTGACAAAAGAAGTGGTTCCCATGGATACTTTAATTGACGTCGTAGGGAATTTGTTGGGAGATATGCAAAAGTCGTTGTTTAAAAAGGCATTGGATTTTAGGGATTCGCATATAACAGAAGTGGAAAATTTTGAAGAATTTAAGTCCGTTTTAGAAAATAAAGGCGGATTTATCTCGGCGCATTGGGATGGAACAAAAGAAACAGAAGAGAAAATAAAGGAGCTTACCAAAGCCACTATTAGATGTATTCCGTTGAATAACAATGAGGAAGCTGGCGTTTGTGTATATTCTGGAAAGCCTTCAAAAGAGCGGGTTTTATTTGCAAAAGCATACTGATTTAATTTTTTTTCAAAAAAGTTTAAGTAGGTGTTGCGACATTTAAAAATAGTTGTATTTTTGCATCCGCAATGGAAACATTGTATGTTCTTAAAAGAGTTGTAAGTTTAAATTATATAATTATATTTGCACTCTTAAAAATAATGGCCCGTTCGTCTATCGGTTAGGACGCCAGGTTTTCATCCTGGTAAGAGGGGTTCGATTCCCCTACGGGCTACAATTAAAATAAAAAAAATTAAAATGGCAAATCACAAGTCATCGTTAAAAAGAATTAGAAGTAACGAAACTAAACGTACAGTAAACAAATATCAGCATAAAACAACTCGTAATGCTATAAAAAAATTACGTGAGTTAACTGATAAAAATGAAGCTGAAACGTTATTTCCTTCAGTAGCTTCTATGTTGGATAAATTAGCTAAGAAAAATGTTATACACGCTAATAAAGCGGCTAACCTTAAATCGGGCTTGTCTAAACACATAGCTGCGCTTTAAGTAAGACTCAGATACAAATTGTATCCATAAAAAAACCACTTCAAATTAAATTGAAGTGGTTTTTTTATTTAGGGTTGGGTTGCCTTAGTGTTTAAGTGGTTTCTAGGATGCCTTTCCTTAATTTAATTGTTCGTTTTATCCGAATGTATTTTGTTACTTTAAGTTTATAATACTCATATAAGATGATAAACCCAATAACGGCACTAACGGCAAAGAATACTAAAAATTTAGCTTCATAGTAAATAACGCCCGCTACAATACCTCCTGCCAAGTATGCTGCTGCAATGGCCAGTAATACATTGAATTTAGAACGCAGCTGTTTATTTTGTCTATACTTCTTCTTGGTGAACATGGCCGTTAGAATTCCAACATCTGTAGTCAATCCGGTTAAATGTGTGGTTTTTACGGAAAAGTTAGAAATACTGGCTGTTAATCCATTTTGTATGCCCATGGCGAAAAGCATGGTTCCTACCATAATTTCTGTTTCAGACAATGTTTCCCGATAGTAGAAATGGCCATAGTAGCCAACAGCTAGTAAACATATAATTTCTATTATCAATGGAGCGGAATGAGCCGCATAAGCATTTTTATGATTAAAATTTATAATAATAATGTTAGAAATAAAATTTCCTATAAAGAACATAAAGATCCATGCAAAAACTACAGAAGCTTGGTACCAATTCCCTTTTGAAATCTCCTCGGCCAATATGGCATAATGTCCGGTAACGTTAGAAGTAAAAGCAAAGAATATGATTAAGGACGTAACATTTACCATGCCAGCAGAAAAAGCCGAAAGCGCCCCCAATTGGATATTGTCCTTTAATGTTCTACTATTACTAAATTTTCTGAGCATAGCTGTCTTCTTTTATTTTTTCAAAAGTCATTTTTACAATACCCTTGGCCTGTATGTCTGTACTAAAATAGAGAACCATTTTATCATTGTTTAAGATCTGAATATTGTAATGTTCAATTTTATTGGTTTTGTGCGATAGTTCTAAAATATTCCCACGTCCTTTCATGGTCCATGATAACGTTTCGTTGTTTGTGTTCGATGTCAATTCCAGATTTCCACCTGCTAAAAAATTCCAAACTTCTGCTTCATGTATGATTAATTCTTTGCATATTTCAGTTTTAATAGCATCGCTTATTTTTTTATTGGTATTGCCACTTTCTGTTTTTTCGTATTCCCAAGATATTTCTTTCCACGAGCCTTCAATATGTTCTGTAGGAGAGACCAATACCATAGTATTTACGATAGAAATTATGAATCCCACAACCAATAAAATTGAGGAAACTAAAACTATAATATTTGAATTTTTGATATTCATGTCTTAAGAAGTTAGAAGTTTGAACAGGCTGCTTCCTTGTGTAGCGGTTGCATATTCTTTTTTATAGCTAACAGTTTCAGTATATAAAGATGATTTTTTTATGAATGGCACGATATCAAATCCTTGTTTATGTTTAAAATCCATAACATCATCACATTCAGGGATTACAGAATAATCGATTTGATTTCCTTCTATAAAACTGTTGAATGCGTTTTGATTAAAGCCATGAAAAAACTCAATCCTTAGGGAGTTTATTTTAGAGCGATACTTGTTCAAAATGATTTCTTTGGCTTCGATGAATTCTTCATCTTCCAATTCTTTTATGATACTTTTTGTTGAATGGAATAGAAGATCGGATATAGACCATGATAGTCTTATTCCATATCCAAGAATAATATTTACTTTTTCGTCTTGTTCGCTATTTAAAGCGTTTTTTAAAATAGATAATGAGTCTGCAGTAAAATCCGTTGGGATAAGAATTGTTTTCATAGATATTGCTTTTTTATTATTTTGTTTGAAGCAAATCTAGACCTACGGGTTTAAAAGGGGTTTAAAACGAGATTAAAATGAGATTAGAATATATGTTAAGAAAATTTAAAAAGAGGTAGTTTTATTTCAACGATGGTTTCAACGTTTTCTTCGGAAGATACAATTAATTCACCATCATGCATTTTTATAAGGTTTCTGGTAAGGGGTAAACCAATACCATATCCTTCATGGATACCAACATTAGAAGCTCTAAAAAAAGGATCGTAAATATAGGGCATGTCTTTTTTGGGGATTCCTATGCCATGATCTTTAATGATGATAATGGCATTGGTGTCTGATACGGCCAATGCAACATATACATCTTTTCCATCTGAATATTTGCAAGCATTAATAAGCAAATTTGAAATGGCGAGTTCCAATAATTGGGTATTTCCCATAATTTTAAGCTTGTCCGATGTTTCGGGAAGTAAACTAAAATCAATATGTATTTTTGTGTTACCATATAGCTTTTCAACTGTTTGAACGGCATCCATAAGTACTTGGTCTACCCTTAATAACTTGTTTTTTTGGACTTTCCCATTAAAACCTGTTTGCGCTAAATATAGGAGTGCTTGGGTTTTTTTGCTCAGTTTATCAGCTTCTTCAAGAATATTGGTTAATGCAGCTTCGTAATCTTCCGTACTTCTTTCTTTGTTAAGGGTAACTTCTGCTTCTCCTATGATATTGGTTAACGGCGTATTAAGCTCATGGGATGCATTGCTTATAAAATTGTTTTGCGTTTCAAAGGATGCTTCCAACCTGTTCAGCATATTATTAAAGGTGAGTGAAAGCAATCTTAGCTCTGCATTTTTTTTAGGAACATCTAACCGTAAATTCAAGTTTTTCGTACTAATGGTATTCATTTTTTTAATGATGGTCCTTAATGGCTTTACAACCAAGCGTGAAAAGAAGTATGATATTAGAAAAATAATAACAACCGAAAATATAATGGCAATAATCAGGGAATTCTCTAAGTAGGCCATGTGGTGCGTGCTATAATAATTTTCAGCTGAAGCAAAAACCAAATAGTCTTTCTTTTCAGAAGACGTATAATATACTAAAGAGTAAAATGTTTTGTCTTTTTTATAAAATGCTCTTTTTTCTTCTTTTCCTTTTTTTATAAAACTATTGGGTAAGTCCAGTTTTTTTAAATCTGCTTCCGCTGTATTACTAGACAAATCTATAACGACTATTTTTTCATAAGGCAATTCTTCTAAATATTCTTTCCTAATTTCTTTAATAGCTCTGGTGTCTTTTCCACTTTCTAACTGTATGGTCGCCGATGTTATTGCTCTAATTTCAAGTCTTTTATAAAAATCATCATAAGAGTAGTTGGAAATAGAATAATAGATAAATCCACTAAATATGAGTGTAAATAGTAAAAAGATGGATGATAATAATAGGACGATCTTAGTTTGCGTTTTCATCTGGTTCTTTTAGTACATAGCCCATGCCAATAATGGTTTGAATTAACCTAATTGGATTTGGACGTTCTAATTTTTTCCTTAAATAATTTATATAAACATCGACTACATTTGTTCCAAGATTAAAATTTATTCCCCAAACATGGTCTAGAATAGTATTACGGGAAATGACCCGTTCTTTATTATTCAAAAATAAAAGCAGTAATTTATACTCTGTTAAGGTTAATGACAGTTCTACGCCATTTCTTTTGGCTATTTTTTTCGAATCATTTACTTCGATATCGCAATAGGTATAGATAGCTTCCTCTTCCGCATTAAATTCATAATCCTCTGAACGTCTTATTAAGCTGTTTATTCGCGCAGTCAATTCAATAAATTTGAAGGGTTTTACCAAATAATCATCGGCACCCATATCCAAACCGTGCGCAATATTTTCAACACTGCCCAGTGCCGTTAAAAATAGTATAGGTACTTGTTGGTTGCTGTTTCTTATTCTTTTACAAATTTCGATACCATTAATATCCGGTAACATGATGTCTATAATAATCAGATTGAATTTGTTGCCAAGTGCCCAATCAAGTCCGTGTTCGCCATTTAAAGCAATAGTTACCTCAAACCCTTTTTCGGTAAGTCCTTTATTTATAAAGGCACACACTTTCGTATC